>JBGUSD010000146.1:0-5830 GCA_045132355.1 Candidatus Gastranaerophilaceae bacterium | reverse complement strand
GATTATACACATTTTAGAAAAACTGTTAAGGCAGCGTTTTCTCAAAGAAGAAAAAATATTAAAAATTGCCTGCTAAATGGTGGATTTTCACGTGAAGCGATAGCATCTGCACTTTCAAAGCTTGGAATTGACGAAAACACAAGAGGTGAAAAACTTTCAATCGAAACATTCGGCAAACTATCAGAGGAATTGAAAAATGCTTAATAAGATTAAAATTCAATGTCCTGCAAAGATTAATTTAACGCTAAAAATTACAGGCAAACGTGATGACGGCTTTCATAATCTTGATAGTATTATGCAGACAATAAGCCTGTTTGATTACCTTACAATAAGTGTTGAAAAATCAGACAAAACTGAAATAATTTTGTCCGGTACTAGTGATGAGATTCCATATAACGAAAAAAATCTTGTTTATAAAGCCGCAAAATTATTTCTGGATACTGCAAAAATAGATTCTTATAAAATTTCAATTTATATAGAAAAAAATATTCCTGTTGCGGCAGGATTGGCAGGCGGAAGCACAGATGCGGCAGGTACTTTGTACGGGTTGAACAAACTCTTTGACGAACCATTGAGCCGCCAACAGCTGCACGAACTTTGCGCCAAATTAGGCTCTGACCTGAATTTGTGTTTGGAGGGCGGACGTCAGCAAACTTCAGGCAGAGGCGAGATATTAGAACCGTTGCCGTTTGAAGAATTTGATGTGTCTTTAATTAAGCCGATTGGTCTTGGCATAAGCGCAAAAGAGGCATACACAAAATTTGGGGAAAAGATGAAGGTAGAGCCCCCTTCCCCACCCCTTCCCCTCAAGGGGGCAGGGAGCCGATACTCTCATAAATATACTTTTTCTGCGAAGGAAAATGCTAAAATATTGCGGAGAAATATGACAGAGGCTGAAACAAAATTATGGTATTACTTGAGGAGGGAGAATTTTGGTGTTAAGTTCCGAAGGCAGCAGCCAATAGGTGAGTATATTGCGGATTTTGTATGCCAAGATAAAAAGTTAATTATAGAAGTTGATGGTGGGCAGCACAATGAACAAACTAATATTGATGCCGATAAAGAAAGAAGTAAATATTTAAACAATGTTGGTTATAAAATTATAAGATTATGGAATAATGATGTATTTAATAATGTCGAGGGTGTTCTCGAATATATAAAGGACACACTTGATTCCCTCCCCACAGGAGGGGGAGGGCAAGGGAGGGGGGTCTTCCGTGCTGATTACATCAACGACCTTGAATGGGCGGTGATTGATGATTATAAAGAATTGCAACACATAAAACAAAAATACCCGACATCTGTAATGTCAGGTTCAGGTTCCACATATTTTGGTATCGGAATAGATTTTGAAGAAGAAAATGGTTATTGGGTCAAGAACAATTTGAAAGCAATTCCTTTCGGGGTAAAAGAAGTATAAAAAAGAACCTCCCAAAAGGGAGGTTCTTTCACGTCATTAGACTGATTTAAAATAGCCTAAATCCGTTAGTTGTATATTCACCTTATTTAAAGATGCTTCATAGAATGCGGCTAGCTGTTCATTTTTTTCTGCTCTTGCCCGCTTGATTCCTTCTTGAAGGCGGTCTCTTTGTTCGACAAGATTATCTATTTCTTTTTGGTTCTTGTCTTGAGGTTGTGGAACATCCTCTGTTTTTTCAGTTTTAGCACCTTCAGCCGGTTTTGTTTCTTCTACCGGCTCTTTCATGCCGGGTCCGGGAGCAAAAGTTTTTGCATCCGGATCATCTTCCGGTGGAACCAAGAATTCCGGTCGACCTGCACGAGCTCTTTGACCAACAGCTTCTTTTTCAGCATCAATTTCTTTTTGTCTGATTGCTTCGTCGTACAGTTTGTATAATTCGCCGTAATCTTCTGTTTCATGTGGAACACCCATTTTATCGAGTTCATTTTTCAGGTTTTCGATAGCTTCTTGTTCCGTTGGCATAGGTGTTGTTCTAGGAATACCTATAGGTTTAGAAGTCCATGGGCCTGTCGGTACACCGATGATTTCAACCCAATCAGCTTTGTCACTCATCTTAGGGCCTTCTTTTTGGCCTTCGGCTTGTGCTGCAGCACCACTTCCAGAAGCTTGGGCTGCTTTGTCAGGGTCGTTTTGTGCTGCTATACGTTTTATAACTTCATCTAACAGAGCTTGACCGCCGGCCTCCTTGATTGCTTTTTCGCATGCTTTGCCGTCTTTTTTGTACTGTTCAACATAATAATTGATGTATTCATCTGACCAAACACGTTTGCCGTATTTAATTTGTTCGTCTTTTGCATTAACGTTCGCATTATTTTCTTCAACAGCATCCTTATTTGCGGTTGGTGGCAACTTGATTGTTGCACCTGCTCGGAAACCATATATATAGTCGCTGCAGTCTCTTTTCTTGAATCGTCTGAGTACATCTTTGTTCAAATCCTTAAGTTCTTGAACAGTTACGCCATATTTCTTAGCCAAACGATTTAAGCTTTCGCCCTCTTGGACTATTACGGTGAAATCTTCCGGTTTTGCAGGTTCTTCTGCAGGAGGTTCCTTTACCTGAGGTTTTACAGGTTGCTCCTCTACCTGTTTTACAGGCTGTTCCTCTACCTGTTTTACAGGTTGTTTCTGTTCCGGAGTTTTAGGAGGTTCCGGAACTTGAGATTCATCCTCGAATAACAACTTCATAGCTGCTGCAAATTCGTGGCAGTTGATGTTACGTCCATAATGATTGTCACCATCTTTTGGAACACCTGCTTCTTTTATAGCTGCAACTATCTTTTCATCAGGAACACCTGCTTTTTTAACCAAGTTAATCAAGAATTCTGCTGTTTGTGCACATTCAAGAAGGTCACCTTTAAGGTCTTTTGTCATCAATGAAGGATCTTTAACAACATCAGCTATTTCATGACCGTTCATCAAGTCGTGTTTGCCGTCATAGTGGTATGTCATAGCTTTAATACCTGCACCGATAGCTGCACCCAAAGGAGCACCGATAGCCGCACCAATCAAGCCGCCAGGCAATACCAATGAGGTCAAACCTGTTGCCTTGGTGATAGCATCCATCAAGGTTGCTGCTGCAGCATCTGATGCACCTTTAATAACTTGACCTGACACAAGGTCAACGACAGCAGCTTTTGCTTCTGCAGTTGCTTTAACACCTGTTGCAGCAGCATTTAGTGCTGCCCCTGCAACGCTGCCAACTGCTGCACCAACACCTGCGCCAATACCTGCGCCTTTAAGTGCTGCAAGTGCAACCTTTTTACCTTTATCGCTCTTTTCTGCTAATGCACCTGTGTCTCTTACAAGTGCAGCATTTTGCTTATCTGTCAAACCTGTTATTGCATTCATTTGACGATATTCGTCTTGGCCGATATCGCCATTGTGTTTTCTATGAATACCATAGTTTAATTCTAAGTCACCTGCTGTTCTTCCAAGAACAAAATCTTTTAATGCACGTTGGTCAATAACACCGTCTTTCATAAAGTTTTGTTCAATATAAGCTTTTACTTTTTTGTTTTTAACCAGTGAGTTGTCTGCTTTAAATTCTTTTTTCGTTCCTCCGGCTTTGACAAATTCATCCATGGCTTTTTCATATTCTTTTTTGTCAAGGAAAACATTGTGTTTTTCAAAATGCTCCCAACGAGCATCTAGCTCTTGCATAATGTCTTCTGCCATTTTGTTTTGTTCTTTTGTGCCTTGAGGCCCATTTTCCTCTTGAAATCTCTTCAGAGCTTGTCGCCAAATCTCTGTAGTTTCATCATTTCCTTGAACTTTTGCAGTCGTAACCTTAATTTGTTCTACAAGTTTAGGGTTTTTGACCAAAAGCTCATAGGCTTGTTGCACATCCATTGTCATCTTCACGTCCTTTCTGCCTCAAGGGCATAGTTATATAATTATACTTTTTCTCTCGATATTAAGATAAACGTTCTCACGTTTTCAAAATTGCTTGAGTTTCATGTAACTTTTACCATCTTCATCACCATTTTTCTTGATATACTTGCGTTTAAGCCGCTAAATATATAACTTTACAATACTTAATATATATTGTTTATATATCCGCATACTTCTACACACATGCGTTTACGGCACATTTCTGCAGTTTCTTTAATGCATGTTACGGAATGTAAAGTCTGATTTTAAAAACTTTATTATTCCCCTAATTACCCTATTCCCAAATTTTCGTAAAAATGTATAATATATTATAAATATGTTACAAATCAGAAATCTAAATGCAGGATTTAACTTGGAAAGCGGCTATTGCCCTGTGCTTTATGACGTATCCTTTTCTTTACAAAAAGGGAAAATGCATGCACTTGTCGGGGAATCAGGTTGCGGAAAAACTATGAGTGCAATGAGTATTTTAAGACTTTTGCCAAAAACTGCAAAAATTACCGGCGGTGAAATTATCTATAAAGGACAGGACCTTTTAGCCTTGTCAGACAAGGAAATTCAGAAAATTCGCGGTGCAAAAATTGCACTTATTCCGCAAGATCCTATGACTTCATTAAATCCTCTGTATACAGTAGGAAATCAACTGTTAGAGGTTATAAAAATACATAGCGGACTTGAGGGCGATGAGGCGCATAAAAAAGCTGTTGAGGCCTTTGAAATGGTTCAGATACCCTGTGCTGAAGCAAGATTAAGTTCATATCCGCATGAATTTTCAGGCGGGATGAAACAACGTGCTATTATTGCTATGGCACTTGTTTGTAATGCGGAAATCCTTATAGCAGATGAGCCTACAACGGCTCTTGATGTTACAATTCAGGCACAAATTATGAAATTGCTAAATGAAATTAAGGAAGAAACCCAAACATCAATTCTTTTGATAACACATGACTTGGCTCTTGTTGGGGAGAATGCTGATGAGGTTTCTGTCATGTATTCGGGCAGAATTGTTGAAAATGCCCCGGCTGATGTGTTTTTCCAGACCCCAAACCATCCGTATTCAGTTGCCCTGTTGAATGCTATCCCTTCAAATTCTGACAATAAACTGGATTCAATTGAAGGGCAGCCGCCAAGTATTCAGCAGCAGATACAGGGTTGCAGATTCCATCCGAGATGTAAAAAATGTTTTGATGACTGTACAAAACTTGTTCCGCCAACTTTTAAAGTTGGGGAGGAGCATTATTCTCAATGCTGGTTAAATAAGTAGTCTATATAATGCCGACAAGGCTAATGGTTTTGCTATGATTTGGTTTGATAATGCTTTTGGAGGCATTTATGGCATTGAAGGTTTTATTTTTTGATTATCGTAAAGACGAGCATGAGTTTTTTGATACACACAGTTTTCCAAATTATGATATAAAATTTTTTGATTTTAGTTTGAATGAAGATACTGTCAAAAATCTATCTGACCAAGACAAAGACGGTGCTTATATTATAAGTGTTTTTATAGATTCTTTTTTGAGTTATGAAGTTATAAATTCGTTTAAAAATCTTAGAATAATTTCAACCAGATCAACCGGATTTGATCATATAAACAAAAAAGCGTGTGTTGAACGAAATATCAACGTTATAAATGTTGCAGGGTACGGGCAAACTGCGGTTGGGGAATTTACTTTCGGTTTGATTATAAATTTGTTGAGGAAAATTTGTCAGGCTGATTTTGATATTAAAACAGGAGATTATAAAAACAAGACATATAGCGGAACGGATTTGAGCGGCTTAACACTTGGTGTAATTGGAACAGGGGCAACGGGTGCTTATGTTTGTAATCTTGCAAGAGCGTTCGGCGTGAAGCTTTTGGCTTATGATGTTAACGAAAAGCGTGAGCTTGCAAGCAAATGCGGAGTAAAATATACAACTTTTGAAAATTTGCTGATGAATTCAGATATAGTATCTTTGCAT
>JBGUSD010000145.1:0-5481 GCA_045132355.1 Candidatus Gastranaerophilaceae bacterium | reverse complement strand
TTATTCTAAATTGACCATTGTTGACAAGTGGATTTTGAATGAATTGAATAACACAGCGAAAGAATTTTCTGATAACATGAAAAATTACAGAATTGGCGAAAATGCCCATATTCTGTACGATTTCTTCTGGAATAAATACTGTGACTGGTATGTAGAAATAGCTAAAATTCAATTGGCTGATGAGGAATTGAAACTCAATACCCAAAGAGTTTTGAGATACGTTCTTGATATGTCATTGAGACTGTTACATCCTATTATGCCTCATATTACAGAAAAAGTATGGCAGTTAATGCCAAAAGCCGATAAGCAGCTGGGAAGTGAAGGTGTAAAAAAAGCGTTAATGTTATCAGAATTTCCTATTTATCATTCTGAATTGACCTTCCCTGAAGAGGCAAAAGAGATGGAATTGGTATTTGAAACTATCAAATCATTGAGAAACGTTCGTCAAAGTTTCAATATCCCGACATCTTTAAAATTTGATATAGAAATAAGGGCCGAAAAAGGTGAAAAACCTATTTTTGAAGCGATAGAAGCATATATCAAGCGTTTGGCTAAAGTTGAAAACATCTCATATTCTGATAAAACTGATGTTCCGAATAAATGCGCAACAGCGGTTGTTTCAGCTTCAAAGATCGTAATTCCGCTCGAAAATCTGATAGATTTTAATGAAGAAATCAAGCGCCAACAGAAGAAACTTGATAAACTTGTTGCGGAAAAGAATTCTTTGGCCGGCAGAATGGGTAACGAAAAATTTGTTCAAAATGCACCAAAAGAATTGATTGACCAGACAAAAGCAAGGATTGAAGAAATTACAATTCAGGAAAATGCAATAAATGAACTTATAAGTTCACTAAGCGCATAAATTTGTAGTATAAAACTTAAAAACCATAGGTTGCCAAGATGTATAGGTGACCTATAGTTTTTTAAGTAATGTGTCGATTTTTACTCTGAAAAATATTTACAAATAGACAAAAATTTGTTACAATCGTTATCGTAAAGTATGTTAAAAGGGGTAAAAATAGTGTCAAAGGATTTAGATTTTGAAGAATTGTTGAAGAAGTATGACTATAATTTCCAAAAAGGAGATTTAGTAAAAGGTATTGTTTGCGGCTTTGACGGGCAAGGGGTTATGGTTGATATAGGTGCAAAAACGATTGCCATTGTTCCGACTCGTGAGGCTGTGGATAAAGAAGAAAAACTTGAAGATAAGTTTGAAAAGGGCAAAGAATATGAATTTTTAATTATCAGAGAAGAAGATGAGGATGGCAAATTCTTATTGTCTAAGAAAAAAGTCGATTTTGCATATTCTTGGAAAGAGCTCGAAAAAGCCAAAGCGGCTGATGAGACTATTCTTGGTACAGTTGCAGGTATTGTTAAGGGTGGTGTTTTGGTTGAGATTTCCGGCGTCAGAGGTTTCGTTCCTTCTTCTCAATTGAGATGTAAAGAAACGGATTTGGAAGTCGGTGCAAAGATTGAATTGAAAATTTTGACGTTAGACAGTCAGCAAAACAACTTTATTCTTTCTAATAAAAAAGTTTATGATGATACGGCAACAGAAGCAAGAAAAACAGTTTTCTCACAAATAGAACCCGGTCAGATAGTTAAAGGTGACGTTGTAAGAATTACTGATTTTGGTGCGTTCATTGACCTTGGCGGTATAGATGGGCTTTTACCGTTGTCTCAATTATCATGGAGATGGATTGACCATCCGACAGATATTTTAAAAGTGGGCGATAAAATTGATGTTGAAGTTATCGCCGTTGATCATGAAAAGCAACGTGTGTCATTGAGTTTGAAAAATCTTGAGCCTGATCCATGGCTTGAAGCTGAAAAAAATATCAAAGAAGGAGACAAGGTTGAAGGTACAATCACAAGATTGAAACATTTTGGCGCATTTGTTGAGGTGTTCCCAGGAGTTGAGGCATTGCTTCCGCATTCTGAAGTTACAGAATTGCAAAATGAAACAAAGAAAATTTTGCAGGCAGGGGATAAAATTGAGACATATATCTTGAAATTTAACCCGTCAGATAAAAGAATTGCTCTTACAGTAAAAGATCCTTCAAAAGAAGAACCTAAAGAGTAGTTGATAAATATTAAAATTAAATGAAGTAACCTGCCAAATTTGGCAGGTTATTTTTATTCCTACAAATGGTGTATATTTACGTGTTTTTATCCGCTGTCTAGAGGATATTTTGTAAATATTTGTATATATATCTTAATATATGCCGTATAATAAAATTGACTTTTAAAAAATCATCATTATAGTACACAACAGGTAGAATAAATAGGAGGCCAATATATGGGCATGGCAGCATCACAGGCAAGATATCTAGGCTTGACCGCAAGAAAGACAAACGTAGAGTATGAAGGACAACAAATTAACCAGGCACGTACTGCATTGGCAAACCAAAGTGCTAACCTGTTTAACCAATTATTGGCAATGTCTGTTCCGACACCGCCTAGTACTGCTGATTTTACAACTGTTCAATATTCATATACTGACGGTATAAACTCTGAAGCAATTTCAAGTATGACAGAACTTATAAATGATCCCGAAGGATATAACTATAATGTTACGCACTATCATTACGCGGACATATACAGAGGCCAACAACAATTAATTACAAACCCTCAGGTGTTTATTGATGAAACAGTTACTCCTGCAGTTCCAAAATATGTTGGAAACTGTGAGTTGACAAAATATACTGATGCAAAAGAAAAATCTGAAGAAGCTGCTTCTGTTCTTGAAGCTGCATACAAACAAATTAAATCAGATTGGCCAAATTCTGTTTTTGCTACAACTCCGGAAGATCAGATATATATTTACGAAAATGCAGGTAGGACATATTTTACAACATGGCAGGCTCTTAAAGATAGCTGGGATAGTGCTCCTGATAAATCAAAACCTATCGAAAACCAAGCAACAAAATTGGTTACATATTATGCAGACAGTAATAAAGAAAAAGTAGAAAAAACAGAGAAAGCTCTTGTTGAAGTTGACGGTTCCGGCAGAGCTACAACAATTAGGTTTAAAGATTCATCTGCAGTATTTACATTAAATACAGAAACAATTACTGATGACAAAGCATACCAAGATGCAATGAATCAGTATACATACAACGTTAACAAATACCAAAAAGAAATTGAAGATATCAATGCAAAGACCAAGAAGATTCAGGAAGAAGACAGAACTCTTGAATTGAGGCTGAAACAGCTTGATACCGAACAAGAAGCACTTCAAACAGAAATGGAAGCTGTTAAGAAGGTTATTGATAAGAACATTGAAAATACTTTCAAAACATTTGAATAATAATAATTAAGAGGTTTAAGATGTCATACAAAAATGATAGTTATCTTGTAATAGCAAACAAATTTGGATCTGCAGGTAGTGATGCAAAAGCTCAACTGTTTGAAACATACGACAAATTGAGAGATTTGACGGTATCCGGTAGTGGTGCAGGTACAGGTTTTGAAGCAACAGGCGGATTTTTATACAATTTGGCAAGTTTACTTGCCCCGTCATCATTTGCAACGATTTTTGGTGCATCTGAATCTATAAGCGTTCCCGGCACATCATACTATTCAAATATGACGAACGGAACGGCATTTGGTTTAAATTCATTATATAATTACTCAGGTTTTCCAAGTGGTGCGGCACCGATAAGCTGGGGGTTAAACGGTATGGCAACTGGCGGAGCTGCCGGAATAACAGGTTGGGGATCATCTACCAGTGGTGTTGCAACAGGGTTTGCCTCAAATCTTGGTGGGTTGGCAGATATCGCGAGTGCTGCGGCATATGGAGCAGGTAGTGCAAGCGGATTTGGTATAGGCAAAAACCTTGTATTACCTTTGGCGAGTGTTATATCCGGTTGGGGTGGCATCATGCAGGCTGCCGCACCTTATTTGGGTGAATATGGTTTGCCGGCAATTGTAATGGCTAACTTGATGCAAGGTACATCATCTGCGGCTTTGGCTGCATACCAAAATATATCAGGTAATATTACTGCAAATGCTGACGTTATTCTTTCACAAAAAGTAAGAAACATTGAAACGGTTTGTAAAATGCTTGATACACAAGGCGATGTCGTTAAGAAAATGCTTAAAGAATCTATCGAAAGCGATAGTAAAGCTATTCAAAACTTGTAATTAAAGTTTTCGGATTTTTTGCCGTATAATATTATGTAGAAAGTTTTATCTTTCTACCTAGTTTCGGACCTAACATGATTAAGACATGTTACGAAAAATTTATGTGATTTAGCAATATTTTAATGTAACACGTTTTTATATACATGTAGGTCTAAAGTGTAAAGGAGTAAAATGCTTCGAGAAACTTTAGAGACGAATATAAAAAGAATAGTCGATTTCTTGATATATTCAAAAAACTTCCTAATAAGAAAAAATCCTCTCAAATCTTTGGCAGACTCAATAGTAGAAGGTTTGAAGGACTTTCTGACAATGAAAAAGAAGTTGAAAATGGCACAATACAGACTAAATTATCACCGTCATCAGCTTCAAAAAATGGAACAATTGATTGCAGAAAACAATGACCATAGTTTCTTAAAAGGAAGAAATCTCAACGAAACCAGGTAGAAGGAAAAGTTATGGGATTAATCAATTCAACAATCAGAGTGGCGATGCTTGCATCCCAAAAGCTTGATCTTGAGTACAAAATATTAACAATTACTCAAGCAAAAATGAATTTGTCTCAGTCAGTGAGCGACTTGATGCAAGTTGGTACTGACTATACAGACCCTGAATCCCAAGTAGTAAAACTTCTAAACCAAAGACAACAGCGATTGCAACAGCTTGAAAAACGATTGGATATGCAAATGGCACAGCTTCAAACAAGGCTACAAATGGTTGAAACTGAGCTTGAATCAGCTAAGAAAATGCGTGATAACAGCATTAAGGCATCGTTTACTTACTAGATGTTAGTTTGAACAAACAAGCTGATGATATCATTTAGAGCTGCATATTGTCTTTGATATTTTTGCGCTTGTTTTTCCAAAATGTTGATTTGCTTTTTGTATTCTGTAATAGATGCTTGACATTCACGAGAAGAATTGTTCAAACCTTCCTGAACTTGTTGTGCTTCTTGTAAAACACTTCTCATTGAGATTCCAAGAGCTTCCATTGTTTGTTTGATAATCAAAGCGCCTGTTTGTTTTGTAACTCCGGCAGGTAGTTTTGTAATTAATTGCTTTAAAACTGCCACGTTAGAAGGTATTTCAAAACCTTCCAAATCTCCGGTTGCAGGTTGTGCAAATGTTTGTTGTAAATTTATAGCAGGTTGTGCCATAACAACCGGTTCCGGCTCAATTTCCGGCTCTGATACAAAAATGTCATCCTTACTTGTTTCTTCAATATTCTCGTCAAAAGAGAAATCTTCACTGATAGTTGGTTGCTCAATTGTTGTTGAGTCTTCCGTAAGTTCTATATTATCTGAAACATCTTCGTCTAAATTGATTGTTTGCTGTTTCA
>JBGUSD010000144.1:0-7198 GCA_045132355.1 Candidatus Gastranaerophilaceae bacterium | reverse complement strand
TATAGGTCGGGTTTGTTGACCAGGTTTGTACATTTGATATTTTACCATACTTATCAACCGTAAATGTAAATTTGAACACCGTTCCGTTTGGAATATAAGGCAACCTTGTGTCATGCATGATGTTGTTTTGAAGGTTTGAGCGCCATCTGTTCCAAGCGATATTTTCTTCCTCTTGAGTCATAATTCTTGGAAGCGTTACGGTTGTTGTTTGCTTTCTGACAGGCTCAGTTTTTGTTTCGGTCGTTTGCTGCTGATTTGCTACTCGTTCAACAACTTTTGGGATTGAAAAAGTTCTGGTTTCTTCTTTTGGGGTTGTTGTCTGTTGAGTTTTTGTTTGAGTTTTTGCAGTAGAGGAGGTTTGAGTCTTGGTTACTTTTGGGGTTGAAACTGTCTGTGTTTTTGGGGTGGTCTTTGTTTCAACAACCCTTGTAACTGTTTGCGGTTTCAGGTTTTGTTCAACCTTTTGCGGAATTTCCGCAGGCTGTTTTATGTCAATATCGTCATCTTTGACAAGTTCATAGTCGGAATTATAGACCATTACAGTTTTGTGCATCTGCGGTTGTTTAACGCAGATGCCAAAAGTCAGTAATATTGTTGTTATCAGTATTATACTTAAAATTAATTTCATTAGTCTTTGTCTATTTTTGCTACTAATTCGTCACATGCAAAACTTTCAAATTTTGTTGAACTCAGCATGAATGTTTCAGCAATCAAAAGAGCTGTCGGAACAAGTGCTGCAACCGCACTCAATAACATACCGCCAAGATCGCCGCCGATTTCCTGCATAAAGTAGGATACGTTCATTGAGAACTCAATACAAATGATTGCCAAACCTATTACAAATGATCTGCGCATTTCTGCATCAAGCTTTTTGACTCCTTCAAGTCCGTATATTTCAACACTGTGTTGAAGATAGTTGCTAAAACCGTCCTGTTTGATTACGTTTGATGCCTGAATTTTTCTGTTAGATAAAAATGCGTTTGTGAAGGCAAAGAATGCAAATATAATCAAAAACATTGCCAAACCAAGAAATACAGGGCTGATTCTCAAGCCTGAAATTCTTACCCAGCCGGCAGCCTCAGGGAAGCACATAGCCAGAGTGTTTGAAACACCATATGCCAAGAACGGTGCTGTAATTATACCCAGAATTGTTTCTCCCACAGATTTGATTTGAAGGGTGAACAATTTGTCCTTGATGTTTCTGATTTTTGTTGAGCTTAGTGTGTTTACAAATCTTTCAATCCATTGTTGATATTCTTTGATTACACGTTCAAAGTCTTCTCTGTATTCGATTCCGTCAAGTTCTTTTCTTGTTTCCACGCTTGTGTTTTTAAAATATCCGCAAGCAAGTGCAAGTGTTGCCGTTGTTCCAACAAAGAACAATGAAATGAACACCGCAAATACAGGGAAAGTTTTTGGTGAAATGTAGTATAAAACGTTGATTACGTATATTGCAGAATAGAAAATTACAGACAGAATTATTGAAAATTTTTCTGCAATTCTTGAGGTTGTTGTATCTTGTCCGATTTTATTTTGCAAATACAGATATACACCTTGTTTTAGTACCAAACCGACGCCATAAACAATAACTGCATATATGAATATCAACTTCATATTTGTTGGCATTTGAATAACACTTCCTGCTTCACTTAACGGCAAACCTGTCAGATAGTTTGAAAGACCGAACGCACTGACAAATGATGCTAAAAACAGTGCGATATGAAGAAAAATTCCGCCTTTTGAGTTCATTGAAATTTTATGCTTCAAATCGTTAATTCTTGCACCGATTTCTTTTATAATGGCTACTCTTGCTTCTTCAATTTCACCTTTTCTCTTTTCTATCATCAATTTGGCTGCGGCATTAACATCATTACCGTAGATTGCTTTCATATCCGCTTCGGTGATGTTCTCTTGTGCAATGGTTTTGTTTGTTGATGTCCCGATTGTTTTTATTGTTATGAATTGATCAGAGCCGTCAACCATAATTTTGCATATATTTTCTACTTCCAATTTTGCGGGAAGCGGTTTTCCTTTGAACAAGAATCTTTGATTGTTAAATTGGTTCAAAATTGTGCATTTGTTGGTTTGAATATCAAACTGAACTGTCAGCATAAAATCAAAGCCAGTTTCAACCTTGAAATCATATCCGTCTCTTGAGCTGATATTTACAAGCTCCTTGTCTGCAAATGTTTTTTCACCGTTTTTTGATGATATTGTAAATGCCATATTTACTCCTTTATAAAAATTGTATTATCTTCCGATTGCTTCTAAAAATCTTCTGTTTGCTCTGTCTACGTTTGTTTCGTTAGCTACAACGAGTTTTTTCTCACCCAAAACAGGATTTAATTTTGTTTTTACCAAATCAAGTTTTTCAGGCGGTGCCCAAACAAACATCATAGCCAAATCAGGCATATATTCTTGTGCTTTTGAAATGTTTTCAGGCAAAGTTTCCCAATTTATTTGCTTAGAAACATTACCCTCGTTTGCCAAATCTCCAACAACAACAACAGACGGTACATAACCCTCTTTCTTCATTGTTAAGCAGTGATCAATAGCTTTTTTCAGGGCTTCTCCGTATGCCGTTCCGTAATCTTTTTTCTCATATTTTGTGAAGGCTTCAACCGCTTTGGTTATCCCTTTTGAATCGCTCGGTGAACCCTCATATATAAGGTATGAACTTTCTGAAACTTTTAATATTTTAATTGCATCTTCCGGATCAAGTATTGCACATAATGATTTTACGTATTTTATCTGGTCAGGCAAAGCCTTTTGGTTTGATGCGGATGAATCAATTACAAAAATAACTGCCGCTTTGTGAAAATCATCAAGTTTTATACTCTTTGCCGCCACAAATAACAATTTAAGTACTATGGCTGCCGCTAAAATTAAAAGTCCTACTATAATTAATCTCTTATTCATTTTCCCCTCATTAATAACTTACAGATACGCTAAGTGGTCTTGTCAGTACTACCTCCAATTCCGTAAATGACGGAATTTCAGCATCAGCACCCTTTTGAGCCGCAGCTACAATTACTTGTGAACCTGCACCGACACCTGCACCTATTGCAACACTTGACAGCATACTTGTATCACCTATTGCCGCAAATAACAACCCTGCCAACGCCCCGACAACCGCACCGACAGCTGCTCTTTTCGCAGCAGCGGCAACTTTTCCGTCATCTGTTACGGTAAAGTCAATGTTTTCAGTTGTAATGTCGTAGGTTTTATTTTCAGGTGTTACTATTTGAGTAAAACTTATTACAATAGCCCCGCTACGTGAACCGTAGGTTGCGCTTCTTGCTTTTGTAAGCGTTCCGTAGACAAAACTTCCTTGCGGAATTATTGTTGTTCCGTTGTAGTTAATGTTCTTTGTGGTTACTGCAACAACCTGATCCCCTTTTGCCGCTGTTGATGTATTTATGGCATTTTGAAGATATACGGGAATTGCAGTTCCTGATGCAAGTTGTGCCACATATCCTCTGAAGGTTGTGTCATCGGAAATTTCTCTTTGTACCGGAACATTATTTTGTAACTTTACAGGTTCTTCAAACGTATATGTTGCAGGGACGGACGAACGTGCATTTTCGGCAAGTCTGTCGTAGATGCTGATTATATTCGCATTTTGAGAAAGTTCGTATTCAACGCCAAGTCTTCTCAAATCTTTTAATATTCCTTTGTTAATCTTGGTGTTTTCTTTTGTTTTGTAATAGTAAAATGCATTGTTACCGCTCTGCTGAAGAACAACAACCGCATAATCACCCTCACCGTTTGTTCCGTAGTAAGGGTTTTGCTTTTGGATGTTAAAGCCTTGGTATGTATAATTGTTTTCCACAAGCCTTCCAACATCAGCCGTCTTGACATTTTTAAGGTAGTATAATTCGCTTGCTGCAAGTGCAGTATTCAATGTACAATATACAAAAGTTATTAACAGTGCTAAAAATTTCTTCATTATTTCTTATCCACAACGGTTTGGGTAACTTGTTTTGTTGTCGTTACGGAACCGTCTTTATTAATTTTCATCAAGTACTCGATTATATTTACAGAGAATTGTTTGTGCATATCAGGTTTTTGAACACATATCCAAACAGACAAGCCCAAAACTACGGCAAGAATTACAAAACTTGCAACCTTAATACTAAATTTTACAATATTTACAAGTAATATGATTGATAAAATTATTATTACAGGAATTATAAAACTCATAACATACCTCTTTACTAAATTATATATACAAAAACCCATAGAGGGCAAGAATTTGCAAAGAAATATGACGCAGATTAGAGATTTTTGTAAATTTTTATTAAACAATACGCAAAAATTTTTATTACGGATTTTCTCATGAAAAACAGATTTTCTAAGGAGAAGTATATGATAACAAAAGTTGGCCTTGGCCTTGACAAAAATTATAACGGTTTTTCTAGTGCGAACAAACAAAACAAATTGAGCAACCCGATGTATAAAGGATCTTATGAGAGTGTTGATACCGTTTCTTTTACCGGTCTTTTTGATAGAAAATCAAAAGAAGAACGTAAAAAAATAGAAGATGTTATGTACAGAGCCGATTATTCCACGAAAGAGTTGATTTCCGTGCTAAAAAAAGAGGCCAAAGCTGAAGGATATAGTTCTGTAACCCCTTTGTTTGTTTTAAAACATGAACTTGTTGAATTAGACAAATACCTTTCCGGTTTAAAGTCAGGTGCTATTGATCCCGATACTTCAGCAACCCCATATATTGTTGCACTGCTTGAAGATAATGTGACTGTCGACTTACTTGCGACACCCGAATATAAAGACAAAGTACAAAATGTTACCAAGAAGAATATAGATTTGTTGGACAAAATATTACAAAAGAGTCAGGAAGGTAAAAAAGACAACAAAAAAGAGCCGGAGCTCTCACAGGATCTGGTAGACCTTCTTTGGAGTTATGAAGACGACGATGATTTGAGCGGAAATGGTAATATTATACCTTCAAATTTGATTAATTCCGTATTTGATAGCAGTGATACAAAAATTATTGATACTATAACCGAAATATTACAAAGTTACAGATATGTAATGTTCAGAAATGACAGTCCTGTTAAAAATAGAGTCGGATTTTCACTCTACGAAAAAAGTGTAGATAACATATTGAAGAACTTGTCTTTGGGTACAAATATGTTTGTTACCTACGACCAGTCTAAAACTGATCCCAGATTTTTTGTCAATACGTTGAGAAAAACAATAGAAAAGAACAATAATGATGGCAATGGAGGGAAAAAGGTTAATGTTCTTGAACTCAATGACATGACAACATCAAACTATTTTGATTATAATGCCAGAAAACTCGGCAGGGATAAATCTCAAGAAAATATAATCATTGTTAACCTTGCATCAATGATAAATTCAAAAGATGATTTGAGTGAATTTTCATTTGGTTCAATAGATAAAAACATTCTTGATGCTGTTCTAAAACAACCGTCAAATGTAAAATATATTTTTTACGGACCTGAAGAAGCATATTATTCAATAGCAGATTCTACAAGTTCGTATGTATTGGATAACGTTCAAAATATAAGTATACCGTCTCTTGATACGGTTCAGATGATAAAAATGTTCAACGAAAATCCTTCAATTATGAAAGATGTCCCCGTACCGTTTGAAAAGGATGCAATAGAGAAGGCGATTGAAGCTTCAAGTCAGCTTGACGGGGTGTTCCCTAAAAAGTCTTTGGATTTGATGAAAAAAATTGCAAGTTATAACATTAACAAGACAACCATAACAGAACAAGATGTTGCAACGTATGTTCAAGAAGCAACTCACCTGTTCAAGAAATCAGATGATGACAGCTCAGTTAACGTAATATTTGATACCGGTAAAAAAATTCGTGATATGGTTGGAAAACCTTCTACACAAAAGGAAGCAATGGAGTTTGTAAAACAAATAAAATCTCACAAACTCGGAACAAAAGGTGTTGTAATATTCTCTCAAGACGGTGCTCCGGGCGGCGGCAGAAGGTATACCGCAAAAGCGATAGCCGGTGAGGCAAAAGTTCCTTATATAGAGATTAATACAGCAGATTTTGGAACAAAAGACGTAAGCATTTTTGGAGGAGAGTCTTTATCTCCTCAGGCTTCTATGAAAAAGCTGTTCAGTTTGGTAAGAACACAAGCTGAGGCAAATCCTGACAAGTCAGCAGTTTTGTTTATTGAAAACTTTGAATACTTCTCTGTTGGCGAAATGCTTTCTGAATATTTGGAAAAAGCAATGGCTCAGCTTCTCAGAGAAATGGAAAAAGCAGATGATGCCGGTCTGAACATTTTGGTTGCAGGCTCTGTTTCTGACCCTAAGATGATTGGGGAAGCAATGTTGAAATCCTTCAAGTTTATCGACAAGCTTGAAGTTGCAACTCCTGCTATTGACAAGAGTGCAAGAGCAGACGTTATAAGATTTGCTATAAAAGAAAATAATATACAGATAGAAAATGAAAATTTGATTGATTATGCGGCAAGCATTGCTCATAAATTTCCATTTATAAAATTAAAGAATCTTGTAAAGAAAGCACAGTCTATTGCATCAGAAAGAGGTCACGAAGTAATAAACAAAGCTGATATAACAGAGGCATATCTTCAAATAACACTAGGCAGGCCAACTTCAGTTATGTCAAGCGAACATGACAAGAGAAATACTGCGTTGCACGAATGCGGGCATGCTGTAAACCTTGAAGTTATGAGGGGCGTTACTCAAAGACTTGGCAGGCCATGGCATGATGCAGGCAAAGTAGGTTTTATCACACTTGATCCTAGAGGTTATTACGGCGGAGCTGTGTATAGCAATAGTGATGACAATGAAGTCGGTTCTTTTGAAAGCATGTTTGGTGATCTTGTAATGAGCTTTGGCGGATGTTCTGCCGAAAATCTCTTTATGAATATGCAGGGTTCTGTCGGAATCGGTATTGATATGGAAATGGCAAGGCAAACCGCAGAATACATGGTTACATCAATGGGACTTGGTGCAAAAACAGGCCATATGACTATATTTGACGGTGAAAACTTATCCGAAGAAATGAAGCGTATGATAGAACAAGATGAACGTGTTATCCTGAACAATGCACGGTTAACGTCTGATTATATAACAGAAGTTTATTCAGACTTTAATAAATGGTTTACGGATAAGTACGCAAAACTTGTCGGAACAGGCGATTGCTTGATTCCGGGTGATG
>JBGUSD010000143.1:0-4892 GCA_045132355.1 Candidatus Gastranaerophilaceae bacterium | reverse complement strand
TTTGCATGATCCATATGGAAAAGTTCGCACGCACGTTTTTGTGCAATTTCTTCAATCACATCAACGTGTTCGCATCCGTTATAAAAGCGTTTGTGAGGTTTTCCTTCCGCATATTTGTTTGTCAAAACACTTCCTGCAGCTTCCATTACAGAAAGTGAGGTTATATTTTCACTCGCAATAAGTTCTATCGTTTCCTGTTGTCTTTTAAGCTCTAATTCTATTTGCTCCGCAATAATCGGATCTGTTTGTTTTATATGTTCTAAAT
Organism: Candidatus Gastranaerophilaceae bacterium; assembly: GCA_045132355.1. Classification (GTDB taxonomy): domain Bacteria; phylum Cyanobacteriota; class Vampirovibrionia; order Gastranaerophilales; family Gastranaerophilaceae; genus SIG32. Next base: position 4,627 of record JBGUSD010000143.1, on the reverse strand, counting down.
GCATTTTGCCCCCTAATCTTTTTCTTAATTATATAGTTTTTTATTTTAAGGTGCAAAATTGCAAAGGAATATGAAGACAAATATTCCAACAAAAAAGCACCCGATATCGAGTGCTTTGTGTAATCTATAATAAATTTTACTTTTTATTTTGTTGTTGCAATTTTTTAGCAGTTTCTTCCTGTTCTTTAACTTCTTTTTGAAGTGTATTTTGAATTGTTGCAGGATCGTATTCAGTATTTACAAATTCGATTTTTGCGTTCTTTTTCAAGGATTCAACCAAATTGTCAAGAAGTTTTAGTTGCTTTTGGTTTGTTAAGTAGCTCTTGATATCTGCTTTTGCTTTTTCAAAAGGTTCTTGACCTGCTTCCATTCTGTCTGTTACAAGAATGATGTGATATCCGTATTGTGATTTAACAACAGGAGCAATAGAATTTGGGCGAGTTGCAAATGCAGCGTTTGCAAATTCAGGAACCATTTCTTGTTTTGCAAAGAAACCAAGATCGCCGCCTTTTACTGCAGATGCTGTATCATCTGAGTTTTCTTTTGCTATTTTAGCAAAGTTATCAACGTTAGCTTTTACTTCATTGTATAATTTGTCTGCTTTTGCTTTTCTTGCAGTAAGTTCTTCGTTTACCTTTTTAGAAACTTCTTCAGGTGTAATGTTTTTGTTTTTTGGATCTGATTTTACGATTTCTTCAATTTCTTCAGGGTTTACAGAAATCAAAATGTGTGAAGCTCTAACTTTTTCAGGATATTTGAATTTAGAAATATTTTCTTTGTAGAACTTTTCAGCTTCAGCATCAGAAACTTTGCTATCTCCGAGTTGTTCAGCAAGTTTTTTCATTTTAACTTCTTCTTCCAAATCTTTTCTGAATTGAGAAGCACTTGTTCCGTTTTGTTTCAAAATAGCATCAAGTTGTTCTTTTGAACCTACTTTATCAATAATTTCTTTTACGGCAGCATCCACGTCATCTTTTGTTATTTTAATACCGCGTTTTGCAAGTTCTTCTTCTATAAGTGTTCTTATTATAAGTTCGTTAACTACTCTTTCTTTTATCATAAGATACATAAATCCGTTAGGATTGTCTTTAACGTTTATCCCCATTTTTGATAGCATAGAGTTGTTAGCTTGCTGGTTAAACATTTTGTCAAATTGACCTTGAGTAATGTTTGTATCGTTAACCTTGATTATTGCTTCTTGTTTTGCACCGCAACCTGCAAATAGCACGGCTGACACTGCCAGTGTAGCGAGTAAAATTTTTCCCTTCATTAATTTCTCCTTATTAAACTTTAATACTCATGACTAACTTTATATATATAATAAAACAAATCTGTTAAAATGTTAAATATTTCATCAAAATTCATATAAGAATTGTTTAGCAAAATTATAGAATTACCATCCTCACAGGATTTTGGTGCAAGAGTAAATTTTATCCTTTTCAGAATATTTGCAGGAAGGGTTTTCTGAATGATATTCCATTCCGGCTGAAGATATGGTGTATAAATTCTTATATTTTCAGGAGTTTCTCTTATAAGTGAAATATTTATATCTGTTGCGGCAAGTCTTATTTTAATCAGTTTTATAAGATTTTCAACGCATTCGGGAGGTTTGGCAAAGCGATCTTTCCATTCCTCTGTTATATAATCTAATTCAACAAGAGATTTTACATCCGCAAGTCGTTTATATTCTATCATTTTTTGTTCTGCACCGCCAACCCATTCATCAGGAATATATGCTGTTGTGTTTATATCGACGATTGTAGGCTCGGCCTTTGATACGTAATTGCCTTGAAGTTCCTGAACTGCTTCTTCCAGCAATTGGCAGTATGTATCAAAACCGACATTTATCATATGTCCGTGTTGTTTTGTTCCTAAAATATTTCCTACACCTCTTATCTCAACGTCTCGCAGTGCTATCTGATAACCGCTTCCAAGAGTTGTAAATTCTTTAATAGCTTTGAGTCTTTGGATTGCATCTTTGGATATTTCTTTGCTCTTTCGATAGAAACAATAGCAATAAGCTTGTCTTTGAGAACGTCCGACACGACCTCTCAATTGGTACAGTTGTGCAAGGCCGAATCTGTCGGCATCATGGATAATCATTGTGTTTGCGTTTGGTATATCTATACCGTTTTCTATAATTGTTGTTGCAAGCAAAATATCATATTCATGATTTGAAAAGTCAATAATCACTTCCTCAAGCTGTTTTTCGTCCATTTGTCCATGTCCGACGGCAATTCTTGCGTTTGGCAAAAGTTTTTGCAGGTGAAATTTGAATTCTTCAATAGTTTCCACCCTGTTATAGAGGTAAAATACCTGACCTTCTCTATCGAGTTCGTGAGTTATTGCATTTTTAACCATATTTTCATTCCACTCACCGACATAAGTTTTAATAGGAAGCCTGTTTTTCGGCGGAGTATTTATGACAGACATGTCTTTTATGCCTGACAAAGACATGTATAGCGTCCTTGGAATAGGTGTTGCAGACATTGTGATAATATCAATATTTTCTCTTAACTGTTTTAGCTTTTCCTTGTGGCGAACACCAAATCTGTGTTCTTCGTCAATAACCAGCAAACCCAAATCTTTAAATATTATTCCGTCTTGAAGTAGTCTATGGGTGCCTATTACAACATCACATTCGCCTGTTGCCATTCTTTTTATTGTTTGTTTTTGTTCTTTTGTGCTTCTGAATCTTGAAAGTAATTCTACCTGAACACCGAAAGGTTTGAATCTTTCAGAAATAGTTTGAAAATGTTGGAGTGCAAGAATTGTTGTCGGAACAATTACCGCAGCTTGTTTTCCTGATGTTATTGCCTTGAAAATGGCTCTCATCGCAACTTCTGTTTTGCCAAACCCTACATCACCGCAGATTAGTCTGTCCATCGGTTTGTCGCTTTCCATGTCCTCTTTGACTTCTGTTATTGCACGCATCTGATCAGGTGTTTCAACAAATTCAAATGCTTCTTCCATTTCTATCTGCCAATTTGTATCAGGTAAAAATTGTATTCCCTGTTTCATTTTGCGTCTTGCGTATAATCTTAAAAGGTCATATGCAACTGCTTCAACTTCTTTTTTGACACGAGATTTTGTATTTTCCCAATCTTTTCCGCCCATTCTGGAAAGTTTTGGTTTGATTGAACCTGAACCTCTATATCTGACAAGCAGGTTTATTTGTTCTGCGGGAATGTGCAATCTGTCTTTTGCTGCATATTCTATTGTCAGATAATCTTTTAGCTGCCCGTCAACTTCCTGTTGGGAAAGCCCTCTGTATATACCGACACCGTGGATTGTATGGACAACATACTCGCCCTCTTGAATATCATTAATGTTTTCGATATATTCGGGTTTTTCTTTGTAGTATGAGCGGCGTGAGGTCGTAATTTCCTTTGACCGTTTGTTGAAAAGTTCTCTGTCTGTCATCAGGATAGTTTTGTTGTCTTCTATAATACAGCCTGTGCTTGCGATACTATCCATATATTCAACATCAAAGATTTCGTGCTCCGAAAATAATTCTCTGACTCTTTCGGGGTAATCTGTTGCTATGATTATTTTGTAACCGGAATGTTCCTTTATAAATTTGGCTATTTCGTCTATATTTGCCTCAAAATTTCTCAACGGTTGAGAGTCAAACTCTATGATATCGTCCATCTCGCCGTCTATGAAGTTATTCATGCCTATTTTTACAAAGTAGGAGGTTTTTCTCAAGAATTCTTCAAAACTAAAATGATTCTTCCCATTTATTGGCTTTATAAGTTCGGATTTGATATTTTCTTCAAGCTGTTTATTTAAATTATCATCAACATATTCGTATTTTGAATAAATTTCGGAGGTCTCATCAAATATAAGAATATAGTCTTTCAGATAATCCAAAAGGCAAACCAAATCGCTATTATATGTGTTTTGGTAAACTTCAATTCCCTCGTAATATCCGTCTTCATCTAATTCTTTTTTGTCTAAAATAAATTTGTATATTGGGGTAATCTTTGTTTCTTGTATTTTTTCTATTGATTTTTGGGTTTCGTTATTAAAGTATCGGATATCAACAACTTCATCTCCCCAAAGCTCGATTCTTACAGGATTGTCGTTGAGGGAATAGACATCTGCAATGTCGCCTCTAATACTGAATTCCCCAATATCGCTTACCATTGTTGAGCGTTTGTAGCCGAGTGAAACAAGTTTTTGGCTCAAATCTTTCAGATCTATTTCGTCCCCGACTTTTATCTCAAAAGAGTTTTCCCTGAAAAATTTTTCTGTCGGAAATTTTTCAAGCAAAGCTTTTACGGGGCATATTACGAGGCTTGGCTTTTCGCTTAAAATCTTTATCTGCTCCGCATACTCGTACAGGTTTGGGCTAACACCCTCGTACATAGATATATTTTGAAAAGGGATAATGGAGGACTCAATATTGAAAGCTTTTTTGAAGTCATTTTGAAATTTCAGAGAATTTTGTTCGGTTGAAGTTACCAAGAGTACCTTTTTGCCGGAGGTTTTTAGTACATCTTTTATTAAAATCATTCTCAAAAACGAAGTTAATCCCGTTACGGCGAACGAACGGGATTTTTTAACGTAATCTTTAAACTCTAAAAACTTTTCGCTTGTCATTATTTTTGTGGTTGGTTAGGGC
>JBGUSD010000142.1:0-2284 GCA_045132355.1 Candidatus Gastranaerophilaceae bacterium | reverse complement strand
TGCTCTTGCTATTGCGGCAGAAACCGAAAATGACAAGGCAGAGGCGATAAGATGCTATAAAGAATTCTTGAAATATAACAAAGATTCTTCAACGGTTGCACAAGTTCTTGATAAGATTAAAAGTTTAGAAAAATGAAAAAGTTAGTCAGTATAATATTTTCATTAATAGTTTTATTATCTGTAAGTGCTTGTTCTTCTGATAAACCTGCAATATTGTTTAATGAGGAAAAAATAACGGCGGAAAATGCCATGAATTACACCTCAACGTTTGCTCCAAATCAGCGGATATATTATCTTGTGCTTATCCCAAAGACAGTTCATACAAGAATGGTGGATATTCAAATAATTAAAAAAGACAACAGCTATGAGCGTCTCGGGTATAATTTGTATTGGAGTAAAAATGCAAGATTGTATGAAGATCAAATGTATTATTATGACGATTATGTCGTGATTTCAGAGCCGGGTGCTTATGTTATGAAAGTTTATACAAAAGACAGGCCGAATAAAACATTGTGTATGGCACAATTTTTTGTCCGTAAGTAATTTGTAAAGACATGTTACGGAGAATAATTTTTTAGGCAATTTTAGTTTAAGGAAATACTTTATATATATAAGAGATATTATGAGGAGTATTTCCATGAGCGAAAAAGATTTAACAATTAACAATGATCGTTTACACGAAAACAGATTGGCATACAATAACGGCCTGCATAAAAAAGACAAAACAAAACATGCATCACCTGCAGCATTTGTTGCATTCAACTTTAATGGCAATGGTCACGTATCACCGCCTGCATTGAATCAAGGCGGCAGTGTTTTCAATAGCGAAAATGCTTAACAAAAGATTTTGTTTGATATAAAATAGTCCCTGAAAAGGGACTATTTTTTATGTTATTGACCTCAGATATCGGAAACACAAATATAACTCTCGGATTATTTGACAACGACAAAATGGTCGAGGAGTTTAGGCTTGCCTCTGACAAAGATTTGTCGCAGGAAGAATATGAGGTGCTTTTAAAGTCTTTATTTAAGGATTTTAGTGTGGATGGCTGTGTAATAGGTTCTGTTGTAGAAGAACTGAACAAAAAGTTTTCGTCTGCCATAAAAAATGTCTTTGGTCTTGAACCTGTTTTTGTAACAAATAAAATAAACACAGGAATAACGATAAAAACGGATCAGCCGGATGAAGTCGGTGCAGACAGGATTGCAAATGCTTCCGGAGTATATAGTCAATACAAAAAAGCGGCGATTGTGGTTGATTTTGGGACTGCAACTTCTTTTGACATAATAAATTCTAAAGGTGAATTCATAGGCGGTGTAATCGCCCCTGGTATAAATTTGCAGATGAAGGTGTTGAATAAATTTACGTCAAAGCTGCCAAGAATTGATGTTGCGATTTCAAACTGTGCAATCGGACATAATACGACTGATGCTATATTATCAGGTGTAATCAGAGGAACGGCCTGTATGATAGACGGACTTATTGAACAATGTGAAAAAGAATTGGGTGAAGATGCCGTCATAATTGCAACAGGCGGATATTCAGGGCTGATTGCCAATTATCTAAAAAGACCTTTCGATATAATAAATCCTATTTTGACCCTTGAAGGTTTGCGTAACTTGTATAATTTGAATAAAAAACCGATAATAAAGAAGTTTCTGCCTGATTATTGAAATATTTTTGTTGCGCGCGGCAGAATCCCCAGACAATAAGATATAGCGATACCGTAATTTGTTATAGGTACGTTCTTTTCATTTGCAATAAGTATTCTGGAAAGTACTTCTCTGCGGTTTGTCATACATGCTCCACAGTGGATAACAAGCTTGTAGTTTGAAAGTTCCGGAAAGTCATGGCCTGCATAGTTTTCTATAACTAAATTTTTGCCGGTCTTTTTCCTTAATAAATTCGGAATTTTTACTCTGCCAATGTCATCTTCAATTGCATGATGGGTACAGCTTTCAAGAATTAGTACTTTATCTCCGTCCTGCAAGTTGTCTATTGCAGAAGCACCCTGTTTAAAGGCTTCTAAATCACCCTTCAATCTTGCAAAAAGAATTGAAAATGATGTGAGCGGAATATTATCAGGTACAGTTTCAGAAACTTTTTTGAAAGCCTGAGAATCCGTTATGACAAGTGCAGGAGGTGTTTTTAGGTTGTTAAGAGCATCTTCAAGCTCGGTTTCTTTAACTACATAGGTTAAACATTCACTGTCCAACAGATCTCGAATTGTTTGCACCTGCGGCAGTATAAGACGTCCCTTTGGAGCTTCTTTGTCTATCGGGA
>JBGUSD010000141.1:0-3066 GCA_045132355.1 Candidatus Gastranaerophilaceae bacterium | reverse complement strand
CATTTACAGCTTTTTTCAATAAAAGCATATTTTACAACTTCTCCAAGCCCCGTTTTTAAATCCCTTATTGTCAATGTTTCCAAAAATCTTGTATTTATAAAAACTTTTTTGGGCTGATAAAATGCACCGACAGAATTTTTACCAAGATCTGTATTTATTGCGGTTTTACCGCCAACAGAACTATCAACACATGCCAAAAGTGTTGTCGGAACTTGAACAAGATCAATACCCCTCATATATGTAGCTGCCGCAAAACCGGCAATATCACCAACTACACCGCCGCCTATTGCAATTATTGCATCTTCTCTTGTCAGTTTTTTCTTTGCACAAAAATCTAAAATCTTTTTGTAATTTTTAAAATTCTTTTGTTTTTCACCGTCTTTTAAAACAAACAAACGTGATTTATCAAAACCGAGTTTTTTAGAATATAATTTTTCTACTTTTTCTGATATAACGACAACATAGTTATTAATTTCAGCTTCTATTCGATCTTTTAGCTTACAAATATCACTTCTGTCAAATATTATCTGATAAGATTTGTTCTGTTCTTTAATATTTACGTTAATCATTTTAAAACTCCAAGAATTTTTTTAACAACTTCTTTTGGGGTTTTGTTATCTGTTTCTACTATGTGATGTGCTTTTTCATAATTTATAATACGCTTTTTTAGAATAAAAGCAAGTGTATCTACCGAAAAATTTTTGCGCAATAGCGGTCTGTGAATTTCTTTATGAATTCTTTTAAAAAGTGTTTGCGGAGTGGCTTTTAAATATACAACTATTCCGTTTTTCTTTAAAAGTTTTCTTGTTTTTTCATCTTCAAAAGCTCCGCCGCCCAATGCTATTACCGTATTTTGGTATTTTGAAAACTTATTAATTATTTCTGATTCTTTTTCTCTGAAATATTTTTCGCCATGTTCATTAAAAATATTTGTAATTGTTTTACCTTCTTGTTTTTCAATTTCTTTATCTATATCTACAAAATCAAACTTTATGACACGGCTAAGAAATCTACCGATTGTAGATTTTCCTGCTCCCATCATCCCTACTAAAACAATTAATGTCTTCATATATTTATAATAGCATAAATATTTATGGTAAAATATTTTTATGAGTAAAAGACCAATAGTTGCAATAGTCGGAAGACCAAATGTAGGCAAATCTACATTTGTAAATCGTCTTGCAGGTTCAAGAAACTCTATTGTTGACGATCAACCTGGTGTTACAAGAGACAGAATATATTTTGATGTCGAATGGCAAAATAAAATATTCACCTGTATTGATACAGGCGGTATAATTCCAAGCGATAATGATGAAATTATGCTTTCTATTTTTGATCAGGCAAAAATTGCTTGCGAAGAAGCAGACAAAATCATATTTTTGGTTGACGGCAAAGAAGGTGTAAACCCTGTTGATTATGATATTGCAAATATTTTGCGTCAGACCGATAAACCTGTATTTTTGGCGGTAAACAAGCTTGATAATCCGGAATCTCTTTATATGACAAGTGATTTTTATTCTCTCGCAATAGGTGATCCTATAGGTATTTCTGCACTTCATGGTTCTGGCGGTGTGGGGGATTTATTAGATTTAATTACTGGAGATTTTGAAATTGAAGAAGATACTGAAGAAGAAAACACTATAAAAATTGCAATTGTCGGTCGTCCAAATGCCGGTAAATCCTCTATTGTAAATGCTCTTTTGAATGAAGACAGGGTAATAGTTTCAAACATATCTGGTACAACACGTGACAGTATTGATTCAAGAATTGATTATAAAGACAAGGAATTTGTTATTGTTGATACGGCAGGAATAAGGAAAAAATCAAAAGTTGATTGGGGTGTTGAAAAATTTGCTGTTGACCGTGCTATAAGATCTATTAGGGATTGTGATGTTGCTGTTCTTGTTATTGATGCAACAGAAGGTATTTCTGATCAAGATAAGAAAATTTCTTCAATAATTACAGACTCAGGAAAAGGTCTTATTGTTGCAATAAACAAATGGGATTTGGTTGAAGACAAAAAATCCAATACTATAAATCAATATGACAAAAAACTTGCAAATGATATTCCTTTTTTGGACTTTGCACCAAAAATTTATATAAGTGCTATTACAAAACAAAGGTTAAACCAAATTTTTGATAAATCTATTGAAGTTTACGAACAGTGTACAAAACGTGTATCAACAGGTCTGTTAAACAAAATTATAAATGAGGCTTATGCTCTTAATCCTCCGCAAAGTGTTAAAAATAATCGTCTAAAAATACTTTATTCAACACAAGCAAATACACAACCTCCAACATTTGTTCTGTTTGCGAACAGTGCTGATCTGTTAAAAGATCACTACAAACGTTATTTGGAAAACAAACTCAGAGAAGCTTTCGGTTTTTTTGGAACACCTATCAGAATCTCTGTCAGAGAACGTAAAAAAGGTTAATCAATTATCTGATTTGAACAGGCATAATCAAGCAGATAAAGTCATCTTCGCTGTTTGGTTTTAATACGGTTGCAGACAAACCAGTATTTAAGCCTATTTTTACTTCATCACTGTCTATATTTCTCAAAGCATCAAGAACGTATTTATAATTGAACGCAATAACCAAAGGTTCTGCTGTGTAAGTTATATCAAATTTTTCTTCTGATTTACCTGAATCAGGAGTATCAGCATTCAATGTTAATTCATTGTCTGCAAAATTTAATTTTACAATATTTGTTTTTTCGTTAACCATTGTTGAAACAAGCTCTAATGCAGAAATAAATTGTGAAACATTAACAACTGCTTCTTTTGGAGTTTCTGACGGAATCAATTGATTATATTTAGGGAATTGTCCTTGCAATAATCTTGATACTGTCATTGTTTTTTCGGATTTTATAACTATTTTTGTGTTGTCTGTATAAACTTTTACGGCATCTTCGTTTATATAAGATGACATTTTTATAAATTCATTCAATGTTTTTGCAGGTATGATAAGTTGTTTTGTTTGATTATCTTTGTTATCAATATGTTCTCTGACACGTGCAAGTCTGTTTCCGTCTGTTGAAGCAATTTCAAGAGTTTGACCTGATAT
>JBGUSD010000140.1:0-17002 GCA_045132355.1 Candidatus Gastranaerophilaceae bacterium | reverse complement strand
GCAGATATTTTGGTGAAGACGCATTCAAAAAGTTACAAGGTGATAACAAAGAACTTTTGATAGTAGAAAATGCAAACCACGTTGATTTGTATGACAATACGGACAAAATACCTTTTGATGTGATTGTTGATTTCTATAACAGAAATCTGTTATGAGAATTACATATCAACCTTATAGTACTTCTTTAACGGAATTTGGTATACGTTGTCTGTTGTTGTTTCTTTAAAACCAAGACCTTCCAACAGATAAGAGATACCGTCAATAGGTTTTGTATCAATTTTGCCGATATGTAAAAGGTGTTGAGTGTCTTTGCATTTTTCGGCAATTTTATTTAGCAAAACTCGTTGTTGTTCGGATGTAAGGTATGGCCAAAAATTCTTTGCTGATATGAGAAGCCTTTCTTCCTGTATATCGTCAATCTTATCTAACAAATCCGCATGAATAAATTCGGCGTTATCTCTCAGAATAGGTTTTGGTTTTGCAAATACCAAATAATCATTAAATACTTTGAGGTCCATAAATTCGCCAATGTTTTGGTTCGTATATTTTTGTGTTTTTAAAATTTCATGTCGGGTCATTGGTAGTCTTTGGGTTTTTGCTTTCCTGATGTTTTCTTCGTTAAAATCAATGCCCTTAATTTTCATATATTTTTGAAATTTATCACCTAAAACGGTTTTAAGTCTCATAATATATGAAAAAACTTCTTCTCCGGAGGAGCTGCCAAAAACATAAAAGTTCACCTTTTCATTTTCAGGAAAAGTTTTTTCAAACCTGTCAACAATTTCTTCCCATTTGGTATCTGCACGCATAAAGTCTGTTAAAACTTTGTATCTTTTGCCGTTAGTACCGTCAAAATCTCCATAATTATATCCAAAATTTACAGGTTTTGTATTGTTAAATGTTATCTTCATTTCTTTATTTATTGTTTTTTAAATACGTATTTATCGGCTTCATAAAATCCGTATTTGTGTAACCTTTCTCTGGAGATACCCCTTTCATTATTCAGGTCAAAACCTCCAACAAACAGCAAGTGTTGATTATCATTGAATTTTTCAGAAAAACTAGCCAGTAAGTTTTCTTGTTGTTCATAGCTTAAATATGGCCAGAAGTTTCTGCAAAAGAGTGCCACTCTTTTATTTGGGATATTTTCAAGGTCTTTTGTTATGTCTGCTACTGAAAAAATAATATTATCTTTTATTATAGGTTTTGGTGTAAGTCTATATTTTGTGGTTAAAGGTACCATATGGAAATAGTTTTTATAATCAGGGAATTGTTCTCTTAAGAAATATAATTCATCAAACATTGCCAAAGGACTGACGTTTTTTGCTCTTTCAATATTTTCAGGTCTTATATCTTTTGCTAATATAGGTAAATATTTCCTTAAGGCTTTGTCTTTTAATTTGCTATGTACAGACATTAAGATAGACATAGGTTCTTCGCCCGTTGAACAACCATAAACGATAACGTTTACTTTATCATCACCCGGAAATGTCTTTTCAAATATAGGGGCAATTTTTTCCGGATAAAGGTCTTGTCTGCAAAAACAAGTTGTATTCCTATTCACAACTTCGCCGTTTTCGTTTTTGTATTCTTCAAAAGAGTATCCAAAATTCACGTTCTGTGGGGCTTTGTACCTGTTATAAATATTATAATTATAATTTATGGGGCTTATTCTCATGTTTTGAATAAACCCCGTAAAAAATTTTTTTGCTATTAATTTTAATTATCCCAAAATTACTTTATGGAAATGTTTTTTGCCTTTGCGAATTTTCAAACCGTTTTTTAAATCCTCTTTTGTATAAGTTTTATCAAGAGCAGATACGGTTTCATCGTTTACGGAAACTCCGCCCTGCTGGATTAATCTCTTTGCCTCGCCTTTGCTTGCTGCAAATCCGCATTTGACAACAAGGTTTACGATATTTATTTTGCCATCAGAGAAATCTTCTTCTACAATTTTAGTTGTCGGCATATTCTCACTGTCTCCTGACCCGCTAAAGAGAGCATGAGCAGAGGCTTTTGCCTTGTCAGCCTCTTCTGTTCCGTGTACAAGTTGTGTAAGTTCGTATGCGAGAATTTCTTTCTTTTCGTTAATTCTGTTATCTTCCCACTTGTCCATTTCTTCAATTTGTTCAATAGGTAAGAATGTCAGCATTCTGATACACTTCATAACATCAGCATCGTCAACGTTTCTCCAATATTGATAGAATTCAAAAGGAGAAGTTTTATTTGGATCAAGCCATACAGCACCTTTTGCCGTTTTTCCCATTTTCTTCCCTTCAGAATTCATCAAAAGGGTAATTGTCATTGCATAAGCATCTTCGCCTGTCTTTTTGCGAATAAGTTCTGTTCCTGCAAGCATATTGCTCCATTGATCATCACCGCCAAACTGCATATTGCAACCGTAATGTTGATGTAGATAATAAAAGTCAAATGCCTGCATAATCATATAATTAAATTCTAAAAAGCTCAGACCCTTTTCCATTCTTTGCTTGTAGCATTCAGCCCTAAGCATATTGTTTACAGAAAAACATGCCCCAACTTCTCTTAAAAGTTCAATATAATTTAAACCTAAAAGCCAGTCGGCATTATTGACCATAATTGCTTTATCTTCGCCAAACTCGATAAATCTTTCCATCTGTTTTTTGAAACATTCGCAATTGTGGTCGATTGTCTCTTTTGTCATCATAGAGCGCATATCTGTTCTGCCTGACGGATCTCCTATATGTCCCGTTCCTCCGCCAATCAGGACAACAGGTTTGTTTCCTGCCATTTGAAGTCTTTTCATAAGACAAAGTGCCATAAAGTGTCCAACGTGAAGAGAATCAGCGGTCGGGTCAAACCCTATATAGAATCTTGCACCGCCATTGTTAATAAGTTCTCTGATTTCTTTTTCGTCAGTTACTTGTGCCAATAAGCCTCTCGCTTGAAGTTCTTCAAATATTTTCATCTTATCTCCTTGTGTTTGTAATCAATTATAGTATAAACATGTTATTTATGTTAAAATATGATGGTACAAGATTGAGGTGTAATATGACAGAAGAAGTTATTCAATACAAAACTTGGGGTACATGCTGCCAATTAATGCAGGTAAAAATACAAGACGGCAAAGTTGTAGATGCTGATTTTTTGGGCGGCTGCAACGGGAACCTTCAAGGTATTAAAAGTCTTATCAAAGGTATGAGTATCGATGAAGTTATTTCAAAGCTTCAAGGTATAAAATGCGGTTCAAAAGACACAAGCTGTCCGGACCAGCTTGCACACTGTCTTGTTGAATACAAGCAAAACAAATACAGCGAAGCAAAATAATTTTTATTAATTTAAATAGCAAAAAATATTTTTTCATGTTTTCTCCTTTTTATAAGGAGGAAAATTTTAATGATTAATTCGGTTTCTTTTGGAAGTACTTATAAAGTAAATTTATCAGAAAATAAAGGCAATATAACCAATTATTACAGCGTAATGGATTATTGTGATACTATGGACGTTCCACATCAACAATCTTTTACAAGAAGTTTTGAGGAAAGTTCAAATACAATAATTGCACCGGATAAAATGGATAAATATTTGGAAACATATATGATAAATAAAGGTATCAATTTTCATAAACTTGATTCAGAAAGGTTAATGAACCCTATTTTCATAAAATCAAGAGTAAAATCTGCACCAAAAGGGAAATATAAGGTTGATTTGGATGTTGAAAGATTTGAAGAATTGATTAAAAGAACAGAGAGTAACTATGAACATTGCAAATCAAATTATGATAATTATTATAAAGAAACGTTGGATACTGCAATAAAAAGCGGGAATATGATTCCTGCAGTTACAATGAGTTTAATTCCTATAATTTCTGACATGCCCGATTTCATCAAACGCTATGGAACAGAACTGATCGATGAAAATATGTTATCTGTTGATTTCAATATGTCAGAATTTACGGAAGATTCTTCAATGTATTTTGCAATGAAAGATGCCGGCATGAAGAAAATCCCTGTGTATGTTGACAAAGATACCTTCAAGCTTGGCGAGATGTTCAAACTTTTTTAATCTGTAAATTGATTACGTAATATTTTTGCGCTAAAGTATCTGTATGTTAAGAAAAGCAGAAACAAAAGATATTTCAAGGATTGCAGAAATACTAATCTTTACCAAAAGAGTTACGTATAGGCCTATATTCAAAAACGATCATGTATCTTTTAATGTTATGCAGGTTTTGAATGAGATAGAGCGTCTGAGGCAGCCGCATGAAATGGATAATCTTTACGTTTGGGATGACGGTATTGTCAAAGCTATGATTACCTTGAAAATTGAGCCTGATAAGGTTTGGATTACAGATTTTTATGTTGATACGTTTTTCCAAAATGAGGGTGTCGGTTCTAAAATTTTAGAAACTATTTTTGAACAGAACAGAGGGAAAGAAATTCACGCAAATCCGCTTGATCAAAATGTTAGAGCCGTAAAATATTACGAGAAAAAAGGCTTTGTATATACGGGTAACAAAGAAGAATTTCTTGATTCCGGGTTTTATATGCTAGATTATTGCTACAAAGATTAGGATTTTGGTTCAATTTTTTCAACGATGGATACAAATAACCATATGGCACAGAAAGCCAGCCAAACCCATAGTATAAACATTGAGACGCTGCTTTTTACCGTATAATTGTTATAAGGATTATCCTTGTATTTCAAAAATCTGGAATTCTCTATTTCAACAGCATTTGAGCATACTATGCGACTATGGCAGTTATTCATATAATAGAATACGAAAGGCGATTTTGAGTGACCGGCATGGTCTTTTAGGATCAAGTATGCATTATAAGTACTTGGACGGCGTCTTGCGCCAGGTACAAAGAATGTTTTGGTATCTATATATTCAGGTTTGAATTTGATTTTCTGGGTGTAAGTATATTTCCCAAAATATGTACGCTGAACGGAACACTGTATATTTGAATCACAAGTCATTACCTCTTGTGTAGGGTGAAAATATATGACAACAAGCGTTATCAAAATTCCGACTAAAACCTCTAAAAAAGTATTTTCAAATTTTCTTTTGTATTTTTGGGTACCTTTTTGAGGAGGGTTTATAACAAGCAGTCTGCCGGATAAGGTAAAATGCTGTTCGTTAAACCAATTACAAAATTTTTGAATAAAATGTTCCATATTTTAATAATAATTGTTTTTCATAAAGTTGTCGTCATTTGAATAATGGATTTAGGAATAAAAGCGGATTTTGTTTATGTTAGAATATATATGCAGACAGTTTATTTAAGGAGTATAAATAATGAAAAAAGTTTTGATATTCAATGCAAGTCCGAGAAAGAATTTTAATACGGCAAAATTGCTAAAAGAAGCACAAAGGGGTGCAGAATCTGTTGGAGCTGAGGTTGAATATTTTAATCTGTATGATTACAATTTTTTGGGTTGCAGAAGTTGTTTTGCATGCCAAAGAAAAGGCAGCACAACAAACGGTGTTTGTGCAATAAGAGATGATATCAAACCTTTGCTTGAAAAATGTATTCAGGCTGATGCGATTATACTTGGTACACCTGTTTATTTTTCATACCCGACAGGAGTTTTCAGAAATTTTGTTGAAAGATTGATGTTTGCAAACCATACCTATATGGTTGACAAAGAAAACGGCGGGTTGAAAAGAAGGTTAGAAAAAACAATTCCGACGGGGGTTATTTTTACAATGAATTGTCCTGAAGAATTGGCGAAGAATATCAACTATATGACAATTTTGGGCGAAAATGTAAAAAGTTTGAATCACATTATGGGTTATGCTGAGGGTTTGTATTCTTATGATACAACCCAATTTGCAGATTTTTCAAAATATAATTGCGATTTGTTTGATGAAACTCACAAGCTTGAAGTTCAAAAAACACAATTCCCGAAAGATTTGGAAAATGCGTACAACTTGGGAAGAAAACTTCTTGAAGTATAGATAATAATAAAAGGCATATTGACCAAAATGAAAAATATTGTATGTTACGGAGATTCAAATACCTTTGGCTTTAATTCCAAAGACGGTTCACGCTATGATGAAAATACCAGATGGACTGCTGTTTTACAAAGCAAATTGGGCGGGAAGTATCAGGTTATTAACGAAGGTATGTGCGATAGGACAGGGTTTGTTAACAACCCAAACGGAGAGATATTTTCTGCGCAGGAACATTTTCCAAAAGCCATTGGAAATTTTGAAAACATTTATACTCTGATACTTTGGATTGGTACAAACGATTTGATGTTTCAATATAGTATCAGCGCTGAAAAAATAGAAAAAGGTTTGCAAAATCTGATAAGATTGGCGCAACCGAAGACGGAAAAAATAATTGTTATTCCTCCTGTAATCTTGAGAGAAAAAATTTTAAACAGTTATTTTGGTGATAGGTTTGACAAAACAAGTATTGCAAAGTCAAAGAAGATTCAAAATATCTATAAAAACGTTGCAAATACATATCATTGCAGATTTTTTGATATAAATGAAATTGTGAAACCGTCTGATTTTGACGGTTTGCACTATGATGAAAAATCGCATACAATTATTGCAGAAGAATTAGCTCAACTTATTTAAATAAAATCATATCAAATTTTAGGGGGTAATATATTCTTTTATTCTTAGGAGATTATCGTTGCAATCTTTCACTCCTACATCGTATATTGCCTGTAATTTGCTTAGATTTTTTTCAACCCTGCGCATTTTGATTTTTTCACTTGGCCTTAAAACGATTATTTTACCGTCATTTTCATATTTTTTTATAAGATTTAAGGTCTCATTATAAGTGTTGCAGCCGTTTTTGGCGGTTTTTACAAATTCTGGGTATTTTTTATATACGAAATCAAATGGCAGCCAAGATTTTGTTTTTTTATAGTCAGCAGGTCTTGTTTGTATAACAATAATTTTTTCATATCCCATACAAAGAGCTTTTTTAAAAGGAATCGGGTCGGCTATTGCTCCATCTAAATATTTGTTTCCGTTAATTTCTACCAAATTTGATACAAATGGCATAGAGCCGGAGGCTCTCAAATATTCCATACCTTTATATGCGTCATTGATTTCTATATATTCAGCCTGACCTGTTTCAACGTTTGTAACAACGGCATAAAATTCAACCGCTGAACTATTATAGGTATCAAAATCTAACGGATCCAATTCATAAACAAGCTTGTTAAAACAGAAATCTCTGTTCATCACGTCCCCTGTGGTAAGCAGGGAATACATACCCATATATCTTTTATCATGTGCATATTTTAAGTTATATCTCAAAACCCTTCCGACCTGTTTTGACTTGTAATTTATACCAAATAATGCACCTGCAGAAACGCCAAAAATAGTGTCTATTTTTATATCATTTTCCATAAACACATCTAAAACACCGGCTGTATACAAACCTCTCATCGCCCCGCCTTCAAGGACTAAAGCAACTTTGTTATTATTGTTTTTGTATCTGTTTTGGTTATTCATTTTTAGGTTTATTCTTCTTTGTCAAAATTTCTTTTTAAAACCGTTTTTTAATTTTATTATAAAACAAAAAGTACTGACAATTAAAATGAGGAAGAATGTTAAAAATCAAGAAATTCTGATAAAGTCATGTTGAAGGCTTTTGCCAGTTGATTTACTTTTGAAAAAGAGGCGTTATTTAATGCTTATTGTCCGCTATAATGACAAAATAACAAACCGCCACACGGACAAAAGAGGGAAAGGTGTTAGAAGAAAACTAATCAGCAAAAGAGACAAGATTTTTTTCATTGTCCTGAGGTTTTTTTACTGTTGGGTAGTTTGAATTTATGTAGCTGTATCTCGGGCAATCTTTACCGTGATCGTTAATTATACCGCAAGCTTGAAGATGTGAGTATATTGTGACGGTTCCAAGGTATTTAAAGCCGCGTTTTTTAATATCTTTTGCGATTCTGTCGGACAGACCGTTGCTTGATGGGATATAACCAAGCTCGTGCTTGTCATAGAGAATTGTTTTGTTGTCTGAATATGCCCATAAGTAGTTGCAAAAACTCCCGAATTCTTCTCTTATTTTTTGAAAACATTTGGCATTATTGATTATTGCACGGATTTTTCTCTCTGATTTAATCATTTTGTCAGTTTTCATAATCCTGTCAACATCTTCATCTGTATATTTGGCAATCAGATTGTAATCAAAATTGTCAAAACATTTTCTAAAGATTTCGCGTTTGTTGATTACAATATCCCAACTCAAACCGCATTGCATAGCCTCAAGCATAAGAAATTCAAACTGTTTTATGTCATTGTGAACCGGAATACCCCACTCTTTGGCGTGGTATTCTTTGTTTACTTCAGATGCTTTGTCCCAATATCCGCAATAAGACATGCTTTTTCCTCATAAAATAGTACTAAAAAAGTCCCCGACAGGGGACTTAAAAAAGGAGGAGGTGGGATTCGAACCCACGGAACGCGTGAACGTTCGACAGTTTTCAAGACTGCTCCAATCAACCGCTCTGGCACTCCTCCATACAGTTGTGGATAACTACTATTCTACGTAAACAAGATTTTTTGTCAAGAGATTATTTAAATTAAAGGGAACGTAACTGTTTCAAATAACTTAACAGAAAAGATTACATGTTGTAAAAAATTTTGTTTTCATGCTAATATTGTCACAAAAAGGAGAATTAAAACATGAAAAGTTATGAATTATTAGCTATATTCAAACCAAATTTGGATGCTGAAGAGGTTGACAAACTTATTGCAAAAATCAGCGATACAGTAAAAGAATTCGGTGGAAAAGTTGAATCTACTGACAAAATTGGCAGAAAAAAATTAGCATATGATGTACAAAACTTCAGAGACGGATTTTTCACATCTATGGTAATGGGTTTGCCTGCTGACAAAGTTGCAGAATTCAAAAGACAATTACGTTTGAACGACAGTATTTTGAGAACAATGTTTCTTGAAGTTTCACAAAAAGCAAGCGTTTAATTAGATTCTGAAACAAGTTCAGAATGACATAACGAATTGAGGTAAAAATGTCTTTAGCAAAATCAGTTGTTACAGGAACAGTATACAGAGCACCTGAAAAACGTTTTACACAAAACAATGTTGCGGTATCAGGGTTTGTTCTTAATATTGGTGAAAGAGAAGAAGTTTTGATTAGAGTTGTTTCAAGACGTCAGGCGCTTGATGAAGTTGTTGATTCAATTTCAAAAGGCGACAGAGTCTTGGTTGACGGCAGGCTTCAGACAGCAACCGTTAAAATGGATGACGGAACTGAAAAAAGAATTTACGAAATTGATGCAAACGCTATTGAAAAAATGGGCGAAGGCGCAGTTGCCGCATCAAGTTACAGCAATGAAGATATCGTAAAATTTGAATCAGACGATTTGTCAAACGAATTGATTGGCGAAGACGAAATTCCGTTCTAAAAAGATATAAACACAATAAGGTCGAGCCGAAAGGCACAATAGAAAGGTAAATTAAATTAAAATGGCAAAACAAGATCTATCAAAAGACAAAAAACGCAAAAATTGCAGTCTTTGTGCAGATAAAATTACAGAAATCGATTACAAAGATGCAACAAAATTGAGAAGATACTTAACAGAAGCAGGAAAAATCATTCCTAGACGTATCACAGGCAACTGTGCAGAACACCAAAGAATGATTGCCAGAGCTATCAAACGCGCAAGAGAAGCATCAATCATTCCTTACGTATTTGATTAGTAAAATTTAAAAGGAAAAAGGGAGGTTGGCGGTAGTATTCTACCGCCAATTTGTTGATTTTAATTAACAAAACTGGTATAATAATAACAGAAAACAATAGGAGTTGGTATGAAAAAAGGTTTTACTTTAGCGGAAACACTAATCACATTGGGTATAATCGGGGTTGTTGCAACTCTGACATTGCCAAATTTGATGGCGGATTACAAAAAGAAGACATACGTTGCACAATTGCAGCGTACATACAATATGATAATAAATGCCTTTCAGAATTTTATGGTAGATGAAGATGTGCAAAGTTTAAATGACACCTATCTATATGTTTCATATAGTACTGCTGATACAGAAGCAAGAATAAAGCAATTTTTAAATAAATATATGCGTGTAACCAAGAATTGCGGTTCAGTTTTTTATTCCGGAAATTCTAACACGACAGTACTTGATGGTAAATCGTGTTATGCAAGTTCATATAAATCTGTAGCACCAGGATCAGACGGGGGAGCATTTATTGTAGGTGACCAAAACACTAAATATTATTGTGTTGCGGTTAATACGGGTGCTACAATTTGTATGAGTGGCATAACAAGTTCACACGCAATGAAACTTTCTATAGACGTTAATGGTAAAAAAGGACCAAATACAATGGGTAGAGATGCTTTTTCTTTAAGAGTAAATAACAAAGGAGATATTTCTGAAGGATTTAGTCCTGGATTTACCGGTGATGAATGTATGGCAGATAATGGTAGGACATATGGCGCAGAAGGTTGTTTTACTAAAATTTTAAACGACGGCTGGGTAATGGATTACTAAACTTGAAATATTTATAAGAAAAGGGCTTCACAAGATTGTGAAGCCCTTTTGGCGATCGAACTAACTATCGGGTTGTAAGTGATGTTACGGTCATAACAAAACCAAATTTGGTTTATTAAACGGGTTCTAAACAAAGGTGCGAATAAGCACAAACCCTACCGAATTTATCACGTTAAGAGTAAGACAATTGTCTTGTTGTACCTTAGGTTTTCACCTGTGTCAAGCGCACTTGACCAAAACACAGAGTCTTGTCGTGCCTCAGGTTCTCACCTGTATCGAATGCACTTGACCAAAACACAGAGTCTTGTCGTGGCTCAGGTTCTCACCTGTATCGAATGCACTTGGCCAAAACACATCTTGTCGTGGCTCAGGTTCTCACCTGTATCGAATGCACTTGACCAAAACATAGAGTCTTGTCGTGGCTCAGCCACCTACTCGTTACAACCGAATGCAATAGTAACGTGTTCTCTTGGATTAACCGCAGATATTTTATATCCGCGAGGATCAACAAGGTAAGCAAATTCGTCGCCTGTAGTTTGGAACAAGCCCATAGTACCTGATAAAGCAGTTCTTGTTACGTCAACAGGGGCTTTAGCAGTTTCCCAGATACCATCACCAAGGTTACGTGCAGCAGCACCGAATTGGCCTTGGAAAGCGTGACCCAACATATAACCTGCATCATTAGATACGTTTTCAGCAGCGTTACCGACATTTGTCAGGATACCACCTGCTGTTCTGCCGACAACACCGATTAATGAACCGGCAAGAGTGAACGGCATTTCCACAAGTCTTGCAACAGGGTTTACCTGTTTAGATTTATTTACTTGAGCTTGCAATATTTGTTTTGGCAATTTAGCTTTGCAATCGCCGTTTTTAATTTCTGTGAAAGAAAGTTTCAAAGCACCTTTGTCGCAGCCTGAAGGTCTGACAACTTCAACAACCTGACCGGTTACGGTAGAACCGCAAGGGTAAGTTACGCCGTTGATAGTAACGTCTTCAAGGGTATTTGCTCTGAAGTATTGACCAACGTGAGATGATTTTGCGGTAATTTGGTCAATCATAGCTAATTGAAGAGTTGGAATCTTGACGATTTCTTCTTCCTGAACAAAAGCTTCTTTGTCTATCGGACATGCAGGGCAAATGCTGTTTGCTGTTTTAGGGTTTGTATCATAACCCATTGCTACACGAACAGTTTGAAGCATTGAAGCAACGTCTGCACGAGATGCGTCTTTGTTAGGCATAATCATATTAGGGTTAGGTGAATCTTTCAACGCACCGTTTTCCAATGATTTTGCAACAGGGATTCTTGCCCATGAAGGAACAGATGCACCGTCTGAGTATTTACTCAAGATTTCATCTGCTTTGCATTGGTCGATGTCGCAGGTCATACCTTTGGCGATTGATGTCAAAGCTTCAGCTCTTGTTACGTGGTTATTTGGTTTGAATTTGCCGTTAGGATAACCTTTTAGCAAATCTTCATCAACGGCTTTTGCAATAGCAGCGTTAGCCCAGTTACTTCTTGGAACGTCGGAGAACAGGTTTTCTCTTTCCATTCCGCAGGAATCAAGGTTAAAGCCTTTAACCAACATTGTTGCAAATTCAGCACGTGAAATATTTCTGTTTGGTTTAAACATACCGTCAGGGTAGCCGACAACAACGTCATTTACTGCCAATTTGTCAATATCGCAAGATGCCCAATGGCTGTTTGGAACGTCAGGGAACATACAACCGCCGACATTTGCGGCCGCACCTGTTGTTTGGTTAGCGAACGGTTTTAGGTCGAAAGGGACGAAAGACTTTTTTATTGCTTCAAGAGAATTTTCTGATTGAAAATCGATAGGGCAATTATTTCCATCCATTGTAGATTCGTTTCTATTTACGAATGATCCGTTGTTAATATTTGGTAACTCGTTTAGGCAAGGCATTTGAGCAGCGGCACCTGTGATAGAACCGTCTGATGCAACGGTAACGCCGTTAACGTTTGATGCCATAGAGCCTGCAGATGTTCCTCTCATTGCAGTTTCTGTTGAAAGAATAGAGTTTGCAGGTTGTCCAACATAGTTGTTTGTGCCGTAAATTGCTTGTGGATAACCGTATACTTGTTTCATTTGTGCACGGTCAGGTTTGCCTGTTTGAGGGCAAAGAGCTGTTGCAGGGCCTGCACCTATATCACAGCTGATGTCATCATTACAGCCACAATCAGGTTTAGGTTCTTCTTTTTGGCACTCGCAGTCAGGTAAAGCTTTTTTGCATGAATTGCATTCCGGAGCTTTTGTCTGACAAGGACAAGCTGCGCCTGTAACGACAGGCATAGATTCTTCAATCGGACATGCAGGGCCTGTTACGGTCGGTAAAGGTTCTGCACACGGGCAAGCCGCCATTACTTGAGAACACGTTGCTATTCCAACGGCAATTGCAGCTGCCACAGTTAGTTTTTTAATAGTCATTTTTACCTCCTTGTGTTTGCGGGCTTGATAACCCCAAGTTTTATTAAAAAAACAAACTCATACAAGATTATGTACTTTTATGAGGGTTATAAACATTACCGAAAGAGGTTATTCTGTCAGGCTATTATTATAATGTTTTTAAATATAACCTATTAAAAACAAAGATTTATGGTATAATTAACATAAGAGAGGTTAGTTATGTTTAAAAAAATAATTTCTGCATTATTTTTAGTTGTCCTTATTTGTTCCGGTTGTGGCAAAAAGGAAGAAGAAATGGCAATTATTGATGATTTGACAAATATTATTGAACGGGATCAGATTATAATCGGGGTTAAAACAGATACTCCGCCGTTTGGTTATCTTGATAAAGATGGCAAGAACATCGGATTTGACATTGATTTGGCCAAACTGATTACAAAAAAACTTTTGAAAGATGAAAATAAGGCAAAATTTGTTCCGGTTAGCCCCGCAAACAGAATAATGAAATTATCTGCAAATGAAGTTGATATGGTAATTGCAACAATGTCTGTTACGCCAAATCGCAGGATAATACTTGATTTTTCTGTCCCGTATCATACGGCAGGTCAGGCAATTATGGTACTTAAAGGCAGCAAATTATCTTCTCTAAATGAATTGAACGGGAAAAAAGCTATTATAGTTTTTGGTTCAACTGTTGAAAAGAATTTGAGAACAAATGTTCCGAATATAACAATTATCGGTTACAAAACTTACCCTGAAGCTGTTGCTGCGCTAAAACAAGGCAAAGCTGATGCCATGATTGCAGATGATACTATATTGATGGGTTTTGCAATGAACGACAGCTCGTTGAAAATTTTGCCGAGAAAATATTCAAAAGAACCTTATGCTGTGGCATTTAGAAAAACAGACGAATCTCAAGAGCTTTTAAAAGCAGTAAATCTTGAACTTAAAGAATCAATTAACAAAGGCGAAATTAAACATCTCAAAGCAAAATGGGGAATTAATTAGCGTCTTTAAGTAGAAGAATTGTTCTTTCCAGCTCTGACAGGAGATAATCAAGCTGTTCATTTATATTATTCGGATCATAAATATATCCGGCACCGCCATATGCAAGATACGGATTGTATTTTAAGGCTTCTGAACGCAAGAGGGCAACAGATTTTGCGTAAGTGCTTAATTCCATTAGTTTTTTGAAGGAAATATATTGCCCTTCAGGTTGTTCGGCATATTTATCTCTCATCCAATCTGCATGTTTTGTGAAAAAATAGACCTTTGCATTGAACAGTTGAACGCTTTCCTTGTCCTCTATTGAGTCGTAAATTTTTTCAAGCATTGGTATAAAATCGTTCAAATCGTTCAGGTATTGGGAAGTCTTGTCAGGCTTTAGAATTATATTTACAAAAGCAGGATTTTCTCTTGGGGCAGGTTTTACCATATCAGGGTTTTGAAATTTTTGTACCTGTTCGTAATCAGGTTTTGTAGATATAGGTTCTGACGGGGCAAATTTCTTTGTCAGGTCAGGCAAAGTTCCCACATAACCCATTCCGCTGTTGTCTGTTGCAGCAATAGCGGATATCTGGCACAATGCCAGTATGAAAAATAGTGCACAAAATTTTTTCATACTAACATTATAATGATTTGACAGAAAAAATCATCATTTATATTTATGATAAAATACAATTATGGAATTTGAAGAAAAAACATTAGATTCTGAATATGTTTATAAGGGTAAGGTAATTGATGTCAGGTATGACAATGTAGAACTCGCAACAGGTCAAAAGTCTGCCAGGGTTGTTGTCGAGCATCCCGGCGGAGTTGTTATTGTTGCGCAAAAAACAAAAGATACAATACTGATGGTAAAACAATTTAGATACCCGATAAGACAAACGGCATTTGAACTTCCGGCAGGAAAGCTTGAGAAGGGAGAAGAGCCGTTTCCTGCAGCTAAAAGAGAGTTGGAGGAAGAAACAGGTTATAGGGCAAAAACTTGGAGAGATTTGGGTTATATAAATACAACCCCGGGTTTTTGTGATGAAAAATTATATTTGTACTATGCAACGGATTTGGAATTTGTAGGCGAACACCCTGATGAGGGTGAAATTATTCAGGCATATGAATGTAAAATTAACGAAATTTTTGCTAAAATTAAAAACGGCGAAATAAACGATTCCAAGACGATTTGTGCATTGACGAGGGCTTTTAAAATATGATTAAAATGATAGCAACAGATATTGACGGAACGATTCTTAATTGGGACGGAAATTTCAGCCCAAAGGTAGTTAAATGCATCAGAAAACTTGATGAGGATGGAATAAAAGTTGTTCTGGTTACAGGCAGAATGCACGGTTCAACGTATCCTATCTCTCAAAAATTGGGACTTAAAAATCCGATAGTTTCATATCAGGGCGGATTGATAAAAGATTTCAAAGGTAAGACTCTGTTCCAAAAACAACTGCCAAATGATGTCGCAAAAGAAATTATCAAGTGGGCACAGGAAAAAGGGGTTCATATAAATCTGTATTTAGATGACAAACTGTATGTAGAACAAGATAGTGATACTATAAGAAGATATATCATTGGCAAGTTTGTTGACTATACGGTTTGTCCTTTTTGGCAATTAAAAATAGAAAACGTAAACAAGATTCTTGCGATAGATTATAATAATGCAGATAGAGTAACCTCTTGGGTTGAAGAATTAGAGAAGAGGTTTCCGGAACTTTATATAGTCAAATCAACCCCATATTTCTGTGAAATTGGTAACAGAGAGGCTAAAAAGTCTGCAGGGATTGAATATTTGCGGAATATGTGGGGTTTTGAAAAAGACGAAGTTTTGGCAATCGGTGATCAAAACAATGATATAGAGCTTTTGAAAGCCGGCGGAATTGCTGTTGCAATGGGTAATGCAACTGATGAACTCAAAAAATATGCTGACTATATAACCGATACCGTTGAAAATGACGGTTTTGTCAAGGCTGTAGAAAAATATTTAGGAAATAAAGTGGTATAGGCTATTTTATTTTAATTTCATCAAAAATTTTTCCTAAATTAATTCCAAATAAGGAATATATTTCGCCTATTCTGTTGATAGAAGGGTTGCTTTCTCCTCTTTCAATTGCACCAAAGGCATTTCTGCTAATACCGAGTTTTTCTGCAACAAACTCCTGTGAAAAACCTTTGATAAGTCGCAGTTGTCTAATATTCTTGCCAATTCTTTTCTGTAATGCATTTGCCATATATTGACATACTAGAATTTTTTAATTATTATTTCTACCAAGTAGCACTTGTCAAAAATTATTTATAACATTGAAAATATTGAGGTTGTGGTATTATGGAATATGATAATAGACCGGAAGATTTATTTGCAGACCTAAATTTACACATAAGAGAACTTGCAAATCTTATAGAAGTATTTAAAATAGCGCTGAAATGCGAATATGAGCAGCCGGAACCGGAGCAGATAAAGGATACTTTAGAAGTTTTATCTCAAAAGATAGAAATAATCAGGGATATTTCAGATAGCATCAAAATAGAATAATTATGTTATAATAATTATATGTTTAGAGTAGGTCTTGGATACGATATCCATAAATTAACAACAGGTCGTGATCTGATAATCGGCGGTGTCAAAATTACTCACGAAAAAGGACTTTTGGGACACTCTGATGCTGATGTTTTGATACACGCAATAATTGATGCTATGCTCGGTGCTTTGGCGCTTTCAGATATCGGAACACTTTTCCCCGATAATGACAAAAAATACAAAGATATTGACAGCACAATTCTTTTGCAAAAAGTTTATGACAAAATTATTGAACGTGGTTGGCATATAGTCAATATTGACAGCAATATTATTGCTCAAGAGCCTAAAATGATGCCTTATATTCCAAAAATGAAAGATGTTTTGTGTAATATTTTGGAAGTTAAGCATGATGAACTTTCTATCAAAGCAAAAACAAATGAAAGTATGGACGCTGTCGGACAAAAACTTGCTATAGAGGCTCATGCTGTTGTCATGTTGAAAAAATAATGCTATAATTGCTATATGGAAAATAAGAAGGTAAAAATAGGGCTTATTGGTCTTGGA
>JBGUSD010000139.1:0-6741 GCA_045132355.1 Candidatus Gastranaerophilaceae bacterium | reverse complement strand
CCTGTTGCCGCACAAATGGGCGGATATTTAACACAATTACAATCTTATGATGAAGCATTCCACAATATGGATATGTATATGTTAATGACAGCAAGTCAAAGACAAGCATTGAAGTATAAAAATAAAATTGCATCACTTACAGGCGGAGTTCTTTATGATAAAACTCTTATGAGACAAGAAAGAGCAGAAGGTTGGTTCAGACCTTATGTAACGTTTGAAAAAGTCGGCTTAAGAAACGGTCCGAAAGTAGAAAACCAAGCCTACGGATCATACATTGGCGGAGAGTCTAAAATGTATGACTTGGGTCATGGTTGGGACGGCATGTGGGGTGCATACGTTGGATATAACGGTAGCCACCAACATTATGACGGAATAAATATATACCAAAACGGCGGCACACTTGGTGTTGTTGGTATGGCATACAAAGGGAACTTCTTTACCGGTTTAACTCTTAATTCAGGTGCAAGTGCAGGCGAAGCAAGCACAATGTACGGTAACGATAATTTTGCAATGCTTATGGCAGGTATTGCATCTAAAACAGGATATAACTGGGAACTTGCAAACGGCAAATTTATTATTCAGCCTAGTTGGTTAATGAGCTATTCTTTTGTAAATACATTTGATTATACAAATGCAGCAGGTGTAAGAATGCATTCAAGCCCGTTGCATGCAATACAATTACAACCTGAATTGAAGTTTATAGGGAACTTGAAAAACGGTTGGCAGCCTTATGCAAGTGTAGCTATGGTATGGAATATTATGGATGATACTAAATTTAAAGCAAATGATGTAACATTGCCTGATTTATCTGTCAAACCATATGTAAAATACGGCGTAGGCTTAAGAAAGACATGGGGTGAAAGATTCACGGGAT
Source organism: Candidatus Gastranaerophilaceae bacterium (assembly GCA_045132355.1). Taxonomy (GTDB): domain Bacteria; phylum Cyanobacteriota; class Vampirovibrionia; order Gastranaerophilales; family Gastranaerophilaceae; genus SIG32. The sequence continues at coordinate 5,867 of JBGUSD010000139.1, read as the reverse complement.
TCTTCCAAACATATTTAACTAACGGCGGAAGAAACGGTGTTGGACTTCAAGCAGGCTTCACTTGGGTATTTGGCGGCGGAAAAGATAAAAAAGCCTATGAAAAGAAAATTCAGAACTCATTGAAAAAAACACCTGAATTAAAGAAAACAGAAATCATTTTGAAGGGTAAAAAGATATAATAAGTGTTACTTCAAAGAAATTTAAAATAACTAAGTGAATTCTAGTTATCTATCCATAAAAATAACCGTCAAACAAATGTCTGACGGTTATTTTTGGAGGTAAGGGGACTGTCTTGGATTTCCGGCATTAAACGGGTCTACGGTTGCCGACCTCAATGGCTTTGCCATTTTGTCGTCAAGCCTTCGCCCTCTGCCGAAAATCCGCTCGAACTCTGACAGAGTTTGCACTCTGTGAGTTCTCGTCAACCTTATCTATGCGAAATAAAATACACGACAACAAATGTCATCGTGTATTTTATGGTGGAGGTAAGGGGACTCGAACTCCTGACCCTCTGCGTGCAAAGCAGATGCTCTACCAACTGAGCTATACCCCCGCAGGGTAACAATCTGTTTTCAAGACTGCTATGTGTTTTATTATACATGAAGAATTTTTTTTGTAAAGCCCCTAAACTCTAAAATTTTTCTATTTGTTTCAAAACTTCTTCCAATCTTGGCTTGTTATTTAGATACCACCAGCCGATTAGTGCCTCAAACGCTGTTGCCTGTCTATATTCTGCTTGGTTTGATCTCCTTGCAATCGGTACGGACAAATTTCTTGCACGTCTTGCTATATCTTGTTCTTCTTCTGTCAAATTGTCTTCAAGTTCATGCAGTTTTTCTGCCTGATAACTTGCCTTAACCTTGTCGGTTGTGAGTTTGTGCAAATCTTTTGCGTTTTGCGTTTTAAAAATCGTGTGTTCGCGAACTCGTAATTCCCAAACAGCATCACCAATATATGCGTAATTTCTTATATGCATTTCTGTCATATCAAAATTTTACTATAAAAATTCATATTTGTATTATCTCTCAATCTGTGCAATAATTACAACAGGGAGATGTTATGAAGAAAATATTTTTAATCTTGACTATATTTGTATTTGCAGAGCTTCAGGTTTTTGCTGACGAAATCGTTCCTCCTGGTCAAGCGTTTGCCGAACAACTCAAAAAAGAACGGGCGGCAACAATTAATGCACTTAACCTCTCTGATTCTCAAACTCAGCAGTATGTTGAAATGGTTTCAAAGCGTACTGATGTTTTAGACCAAAAATTCAGAGAATTATATGCAGAAAGTGACAAACTTAAAAAAATGCGTGTTGCAAATACCGACAAAACTACAATTTTAACTCAGCAAAAACGTGTCAACGAGCTGAAAAAAGAGGTTAAAAAACTTGTGGCACAAGAGGATAAAGAGCTGAAAAAAATATTGAACCATGAACAACGTTCAAAGTTTAGAATGATTACAAAGCTTGAGAGAAAAGCTATGAAGCAAAAACAAACGGATTATTACAAAAAAAATCCGAAAATGAGACCTTTTGCTTGTCCTAAAAAAGTTTATAAATAACAAAAGAGCGGAATTTCCGCTCTTTTTGTTTTTCCCCTATAACTTTTACCCATTTAAATTTTTAAAAAACTTCTTATTGCGTCAATAAATTCTTTAATCAAATTTTTAAAGCTGAATTCTTCTTCCTCCGGAGCATTCAATTTGCTTGAAAGAGTGAAGCTGTCTCCTTCTGGCTTTTGTGCAAAGATATTGATTGTTTCCTTTTCTTCCTGTTCTTTACGCCCTTGGCTCATATAACCCAGGTTTCCTGCTCCGCCGTCATTTTGCATGTTCGCAGCGGCTTTGATTATTGGCTTTGAACTCAAAACGTTTACATCGAAACTCATTTTTCTGTCCCCTTGGTTTTTTCCCTTACTTATATAAAGTATTTTTCATGAAGAAATGTTACAATTTTGGCTGAATTGTAACAAAAAATTTACAATACGTTTCAGGCTTCAAACTTAAACACTACTTGTGTTTTGAACCCAATTTCAAACAAATCTTTCTTCTTTATTGCATCAGAAATGTCGGGGTGAAACTGTTGATTTGCGGAAGTTATCAGTATCTCAACAATATTGTTATCAATATCATAATTTATACGGAGTTTCTTTATAAGATTAATGTGGCCTCGATCGAGTGCATCAGCAATTTTTAATATTCCGCCAAGTCGCTTTACTGTTTTTCGTTCTTTTTTATCAAAATGGCAGTAGATTTCATGTTCGTCTTTGTCAGGGAGACTTCCTCTGTGGTATCTGCAAATGCAAGATATGATTTCTTTTTCACGTTCGTTGTATTCGTCAAGCCCGTGTTCAAGTACCATTTTTTGAGAGTGTTTATGGTGATTTTTGGATTCTATTGCATATCCTATATCATGGAGCAGAGCCGCATTTTCAAGGTATTTGCGTTGTTTGTTTGAAAGTTGTTCAACCTGCTCACTTATTCCGTCAAAAATCATCATCGCAAGTCTTCTCACTTCATGCGGGTGATTTGAGTCTTTGGAAAACTTATCTAGCATTTCTTGTGCGGTCATTTTTTTCATACATTATAAGACTAGCATATTATAAAAAAGTTTTCATCAACTCGCTGTATGAAAGGAGTTAATAAAAATTTTTATTTGTATAGTAAAATTTGTTGTGAATAACTTTTGTAAACAGCTAGGGCATAGAGGCTTTTTATGTTATAATAACAGTTATGGAAGATAGACGAGAGAACAATTTGGGAGATGGTTTTGAACTTCCGTCTTATGTCTTGGACGAAATTCAGAAGAACATCGAAGATATTATATTAAACTTTGATATCCCTGAGAGTAATAAAAATGATGTAATCAAAAAGATTAATTTTATGTACTCTCAAACTCGTCATATGTCTGTAACTGATGCTCTAACAGGTTTGTACAACCGCAGACATTTTGAAGATACTCTGGAGCGTGAATTTTTGCGTGCAATCCGTTACAAAAACGAGATGAGCTTTGCAATAATTGATGTTGATCTTTTCAAAAAAGTCAACGATACGTACGGTCACAGTACAGGTGACTACGTTTTAAAAGAAGTTGCATATCTGATTTTGCAAACTTTCCGCAAAACGGATATGGTATTCAGGTATGGCGGAGAAGAATTTGCCGTTATTATAACAGAAACCCCGATAGACAAAGCGATTTTTCCACTTGAGCGTTTGAGAAAATCTATTGCAGAATATCCGTTCAGCCACGATGGACAAAGACTGAATATTACGGTAAGTATTGGTGCATGTGGTGTTGATGAAAGTATGGACTCTGTACACAATCTTTTTGAATGTGCTGATAATGCGCTATATGAAGCAAAAGAAAATGGTAGAAACCAAGTCAGAACTAATCTTTAAACATATTCTGGAATTTTACGCAAGCGGCAAGTGCGTGTTGGACAGTATCCATTTTGACCAAGGATGCGTTTTTAGGTACACCGACTTGTTTCCAATCGGCAGAATTTGGGAAGCCGCCCTTTAGAGGACCTCTCTGTATTTGTGCATATCTTAAAAATTTTATACCTGTATTGACAGATTTCATTATTCTGATTTTCATAAGCTCGTCATCAATACAGTTATATGTTGCAATCAAACCTTCTACAATACAGGAAATATTCAGAGGTTTGATATCATCTACAAGTGCTCCGTAGAATTGGTCTTCTTTGTCAACAATTTGTTTTGGAATAACTTGTTCAACCATTTTTATCAAATGTTGTTTTAAAAGTAATTTTTCATCCTCAGAGAGTCCATTGTTTGGTGTTTTAAAAAGTTTTTCGGTTGCAAGCATTGCATTATAATCAAACGGAACTTCTTTTCTGTCTTTGCGCTTGTTTGCCAAAAATAAAAGTCCTTTTATTGCGGCATCAAGCCATTTTTTCTTAGGGTTAAACTCGTACAAATATAAGAGTCCAAGCGGTGCATCTCCTGTAAAATTCAGGTTTGTGTTTTCATCTCCAACACCGTCATTTTCTATATCGTAATAGTTGTAGAACTGTCCTGTCTTTAGTTGCATAAAGAGTAAGAACTGCCCCATACCCTCAAATACTTCATCTGCGATAATACCTTTTCCCCTAAGGTCAGAAAACGCAACAAGGGCCATTGCGGTTGAAGATAATTTTGCTTTTTCGCATTTAAGATTTTCTTCTTTTGGATCTGAAATGGCTGCATATCTGCCAAATCCGATAGGTTTTACATATCTTTTAACAAAATATTTTGCTGAGGTTATTCTGCGTTCTGTAAGTCCCGGAATGTTTAATTCTTTTTCGCATAAGTATAGAGAATAAAGCATTCTGGCATGGTTTGTTGTGTTGTAGGTTTCAAGATTTGCTTGGTATTTATTTTTAAGGCTTCTGACATATACAAATCGGCCATTATCCATCATGTTTTCATTTATATATGCAAGAGCGCCAACGATTGAGTTATGAATTTTGGAAAGGCTGTTTTCTCCACGCATGAATTTTTTTGCATCTTTTGACATTAACCAGCCAAAAAAAGCGGCACAGGAGAGAATTCCGACAACATAGAATATTTGATAAAAATGTTCTTCCATAAGCAAATTGTAGCATAAAAAAATAGGTTTGCCCCTCTTTTTACTTATCTTTACAGGAGAGAGGAAATCTTTGTGTTATATTCTAAATATGATATCTACAATTTTTGCTTTAATACTTAGAATTTTTTCTAACCCGTTTTCAAATGTTTTGCAAAAACGTTTGACAAACGATGGCACAAATCCGCTTTGTGTAAATTTTTACACGTATGCCGGACTGAGCCTTGTTTGCTTATTTATGATGTCAGATATGCATAATTTATCTTTAGCGGTGTGGCAAAATGCAGTGTTGGGAGGTATATGCGGCGCATTGGGTAACGGATTTTTGATAAAAGCCTTAGAAAAAGGTGATTTGTCTGTTTTAGGGCCGATAAATTCGTACAAACCTATTGTTGCAATGATTTTTGCAATATTTTTGATCGGTGAAACCCCAAAAATTATGGGTTTGTTGGGAATTTTTCTTATAATATTCGGAACATATTTTGTGTTTGGCGGGTTATCCTTTGATTTGTTAAAGCGAAAAGAGGTGCAATATAGGGCATTAGCACTTGTTTTCACCGCAATTGAGGCTGTTTTTATAAAAAATGTGATAATAATGTCAAATATTAGTGTATCTTTTGTTCTGTGGTGTTGGTTTGGGATGATTTTTTCTTTTATTTTACTTCTTGTAAGGCGGGAAAAAATAAAATTGAGCGGTGTACAATCTTTCAAATGGCTATTTTTACTTGTTTTTACTTCAGGGATTATGCAATACAGCACAAATTATGTGTTTAATCATATGAATGTAAGTTATGCCCTTGCACTATTTCAGTTGTCAACTGTTATTAGTGTATTTTTTGGCTGGAAATTTTTTGCGGAAGAAAACATTCTCAAAAAACTTGTCGGTTCTTTGATTATGGTGTTTGGTGCGGTTATTTTAATCCTTGTTTAGAAAAGGTCAATGATATAACCTGAAATTACACTTATCGCAAATAAAAGAACAATTATTAGAATGGAATCTTTGAAAGATTTGTTCTTTCTAAGCAGTACCAAAAGTCCCAAACCGCCGTTTGCACAAAGTCCTGCCATCGCTGCACCAAAGCTTATAGAACCTTTAATCAGGAGCATTGTTAAGGCTATTGATATTGCACAGTTTGGTATCAAACCGACAAGTGCTGTCAGGATGGGCTCAAGTATTCGGGTTTTTATATCCGTATTTGACAAAATTCCCATAACCGTTGTGTCGGAAATGAAAAAGTTCAGTATAAGTGTTATTACGAGTACGAAAACAAATACATTCAGG
>JBGUSD010000138.1:0-2396 GCA_045132355.1 Candidatus Gastranaerophilaceae bacterium | reverse complement strand
ATTAAAGAATTACTTTGCAGGATAACCGCATTATATACATAAAAGTATTATTTAAACAATGTTTTTATATTTGGGCTTTACATAAAGAGGCCGCCAAATTTTGGCGGCCTCTTTGTAACTTATACTTGGCTATTAGGCATCTTTGTTAATGTCTTTGATGCTCAATGCGATTCTATGTTCTTGCGGAGTGAATTTCTTTATAAGAACTTTTACACTGTCACCTACTTTGAATTGGTTGAACGGATTCACGTTTTCATCAGCCATTTCAGAAACAGGAAGCAATGCTTCAACTCCAGGGAAGATATTTATAAATGCACCGAAACCTGTAACTTTGTTTACAGTACCTTCGATTACTTGACCTTCTTCAAATTGACCTTCAATTTGCTGCCAAGGATCTTCACCCATTCTCTTTAGTGAAAGTGAAATTCTCTTCAATTCGCTGTCAATCTTGATAATCTTAACTTCGATAGTTTCACCCAATGAAATAACGTCTGATGGGTGTTTGATTCTTGACCAAGAAATTTCAGAGATAGGTAATAAACCATCAATACCGTTGATGTCAACAAATGCGCCGAAATCAGCAATTCTTACAACTTCACCTTTTACAACTTGACCTTCTTCCAATGTTGAAAGGATGTTGTCAACTACTTGGTCACGTTGTTCAGCAACAGCTTGTCTTTGAGACAAAATAAGTTTGTTTTTCTTAGGGTCAGCTTCCAAAACCTTAACTTCGATTTTCTGATCTACCAAACCGTCAAACGGAGTGCCTGTTCTAAGTTGAGATGAAGGGATAAAGCCTTTCAAATCTGCAACGTCAACCAAAACACCGCCCTTAACAATAGATACAACTTTTGCCAAAATTGTGTCGCCTTGAACTTTTGCATCGTTTAATTGTGCCCAAGCTTGAGCAAAAGCCAAACGCTTAAGTGACAAAAGCATTCCGTCTTCGTCATTTTCTTCTTTCAAAACATAGAATTCTTTTACATCGCCAACTTCAAGAGTTTCGCCGCCCTCTGTTGACGGAAGCTCTTTGTTTGACAAGAAAGCTTCTGTTTTTGCCCCTTTTACACTAATAAGGTAGCCTTCGTTTTCTTTCTTCATAACAGTACCTTCAACGATATCCGCTACTGAATATGATTTTGCAAAACTTTCTTCCAAAAGTTTTTCAAATTCATCCATTGATGTTTTTTCTAATGTTGTTGTCATTTTTATTTTCTCCTTTTCTATTTTAAGTTCAACATTTTATTGATAAATATTGTCATCCTGAACTTGTTTCAGGATCCGATTGCTGCGGTATGAACCCCGCCCCTGCATTTCTTGCATTCACTTACGTTCATGCAGAACTGCTTCCCCGCCCTCAAGGGGTGGGGATATTTTATTAATAACATTGTCTATAACATTTTGCGGAGTTGATGCTCCGGCGGTTACAGAAATATTTTCTGCACGTTTGATTATATTTTCATAATTTTTCAATTCATTATCATCTTCAATATGAATTGTTGTCGTAATTTCTTTAAGAATTTCAGCCAGATGGGTTGTATTAGCACTTTTTTTAGAGCCTACGACAATCATAAGATCACTGTTTTGGGCAAGTTCTTTGGCCTCTGCCTGACGCATTGAGGTACTTGAACATATTGTATTTGCTATATTTAATTCCTTTGATATGCCTGTTAAATACTCAACAATCGGGGTTAAGGTTTCCAGCTTTTGTGTAGTCTGAACAACTACGCCAATTTTTTTATGAGCTTTTAATTCCTGTTCGTATGGTACAAGTTGAGAAACATCACTTGCGACAATAACTTTATCCGTATACTGTTCCGCATTAGCCCTTATGCCAATAACTTCAGGGTGTTCGGATTTGCCGACAATTACGACAAAACAACCGTCTTTAGCCAATTCTACCGCTTTTTGCTGAACCTTTTTAACGTCAAGGCAAGTCAAATCAACAAGCTCAAAGCCTGCATTTTTAATACTTTCTATAACTTCAGGACTCTCTCCGTGACTTCTTACAACGCAAATACCTTCACCATGTTCAGGTAATTCAGTCAAAGTCTTTATTCCCAAAGATTCAAGCTCGTCAATAACCTGAGTGTTGTGTATTAATTCACCCAACACAAAAACGTTCTTATCAGGGTTTTCACTCTTTATTTTCTTTACGGTTTCTACGGCTCTTTTTACTCCGTAACAAAAACCTGCAAATTTCGCTAGTTTGATGTTTTTAGGCAATTTAAAATTGTCTTCTTTCTATAGAACTCGCCAATATAAATCGGCTGTACTCTTATTTAACCCTAAACATAAATAAAAATCAAGTTAACCCAAGAAATTATGAGCAGAATAAGTGGTTTCTTCAGCTTCTGTCATACGTTCTTGCTTGAAAAGATGAGGGTATTGTGCCT
>JBGUSD010000137.1:0-4033 GCA_045132355.1 Candidatus Gastranaerophilaceae bacterium | reverse complement strand
ATATCTTTTGCTCTCTCATCAGTCATCAATGTGGTTATTGCATTTGATAAAACATTATAAGCACTTTGAAGTGCTGTTACTTTCGATTTTTGATCAACGTTCTGTATAACTCTTGGCAACGCAAGCACCAGGAGCAATCCAATGATAGCCATAGCTAACAACAATTCATTTAATGTAAAACCTTTTTTCATATATACCTTTCTTTAATAATCAATTTTCCAGTCATTTTCAGATAAATATTTAAAGCAGGCAAACCCGTGTCCGGTATTTTCTCTGCAGGCATTCATAATATCAGCCATGCTTGAATATGTATCAAAATCACCCATTGAAGTATCACTTTTCAAATCCATCGTAAACAAATCTTTTCCAAGAACATTTGGTCTTTTAGATCCGTTAACATCTAAAATAATTGTACCGTTTGCTGAATCAGTCGGAAAACTCATACCGAGGGCAACACCATTCTTTAGAGTAGCATAATAATTGTACTCGGAAGTAAACAAATCACTGTTCTTAAGACTTTTACCTGATAATGTCTTATATCCTGAACCAAAACAACTTTCTACTGATTCGCAACCGGATGCATTCATGTATTTAGATAAGAAATCGGCCTCTCTACCGTTAGAAGTAGGCACATACCGGTAAATATCTTCTGCGCCATAGACTTTTTGTTCCGCCATTACCTCATTCATAGCCTCAGACAACTGAGAATACGTTTTTTGCAACAAAGAAGAATATGTTTTGTCGTACATATTTCCCATCAAACTTGGCATTGTAAGAACAGCGACAACACCTACGATACTCATCGTAATCAACACTTCAGCCAACGTAAAAGCTATTCTTCTCATTATACTTCTCCAATAATTATTTTCATAAGACTACAAATATAGGTATATACCATAATTTAACATTATTTCAGACTCATGTCAATCAATAAATAAAAATTAAAAAATGTTACATCTGCCTGTCATATATTGACTTAGAGCAAGCTCTATGTGTTAATGTGGTATATGTAAGAAGGAGAGAACAATGAGCATACTAGAAAGAATCAATTCACCGGAAGATGTCAAAGGTTTATCTGTCCATGATATGAATATTTTGGCACAAGATATAAGAGACGGCATCTTAAATCGTGTAAACAGCGTAGGCGGACACCTTGGCCCTGATTTGGGTATTGTTGAAGCAACAATTGCAATGCACTATGTGTTCAATTCCCCAAAAGATAAGTTCGTATTTGATGTATCACACCAATGCTACCCACACAAAATGCTCACGGGCAGGAAGCTTGGGTTTACAAATCCTGTTGAACACTACGAAATATCAGGATATTCAAACCCGAAAGAAAGTGAACACGATCACTTTGTAATAGGGCACACCTCAACCTCTGTCAGTCTTGCAACAGGACTTGCCAAAGCAAGAGATATAAGGGGAGAAAAGTACAATGTAATAGCGCTTATAGGTGATGGTTCATTAAGCGGCGGAGAAGCATTTGAAGGCTTTAACAATGCTGCCGTTTTAGGCTCAAATTTTATTGTAATAATCAATGATAACGAGATGTCTATCGCAGAAAACCACGGCGGATTATATAAAAACCTAAAGGAATTAAGAGACACAAACGGCACCTGTCCAAATAATATGTTTAAAGCACTTGGATTTGACTATATGTATGTTGGGGAAGGCAACAATGTAGAAGCATTAATAGAAGCTTTTAAAAGAGTTAAAGACACGAATAAACCAACAGTCGTGCATATACATACCCTAAAAGGCAAAGGCTTCAAGCCTGCAGAAGAAAACAAGGAATGGGGGCACTGGTCTGTACCCGGTATTTTGGAAGAAAAAGAAGAAACCTCATCTTCAAATACGAATACAGAATCATATGAATCTTTGACAATGGACTATATTTTGAAAAAAGAAACTTCTGATAATAAAGTTATAGCAATATGTGCCGGAACTCCCGGTGCTTTTGGATGGAATAAAGAATACAGAAATAAACTCAAGAACTACACAGATGTAGGAATTGCGGAGGGTCATGCAGTAGCATATGCATCAGGTCTTGCAAAAGGCGGGGCAAAACCAATATTTGCGGTCCTTAGTTCTTTTATACAAAGAAGCTATGACCAACTATCTCAAGACTTGGCACTTAACAGCAACTCATCAACAATGCTTGTCTTCTGGGGCGGAATTTCAGGTGCAGACATGACTCACCTTCAAACCTTTGATATTCCGTTAATATCAAATATTCCAAGCATTGTGTACCTTGCACCAACATGCAAAGAGGAATACCTAAAAATGCTTGATTGGTCTGTTGAACAATCAAAATACCCCGTTGCAATAAGAGTTCCAAGTTGTCAACTTACATCAACAGGAGTCGAGGATACAACTGACTACTCTGACATTAATAAATATAAAATCACACACTCAGGCAACAAAGTAGCTATAATCGCACTTGGAAGCTTCTATAATCTTGGAGAAGATGTACATAAACGACTAAAAGACAAGTTAAATATCGATGCTACATTAATCAACCCGAAATTTATCACTGGCGTTGATAAAGATGTACTTGACGGGTTAAAACATAATCATAAAGTTGTTATTACACTTGAAGACGGGGTATTAGACGGCGGTTTCGGTGAAAAAATAGCCAGATACTATGGAAATTCCGAAATGAAAGTCCTGTGCTACGGCGGCAAAAAAGAATTCACCGACAGGGTACCTGTTGACAAACTTTATGAAAGATACCGCTTAACACCGGAATTTATCACAGAAGATATTTCAAAATTGATATAAAAAAAAGAGGGTTTAAACCCTCTTTTTTTAAATTTAAGAACTAAATATCAGCAGTACAATGCGGGCATTTAGTTGCTTTAACGTCAATAACTGAGAAGCATCTTGGGCATTCTTTAGTTGTAGGATCAGCTTCAACAACCTCTTTCTTGTTTGCCTGCAATTTGTTAATAGCTTTAATCAGAATGAACACTGCAAATGCAACTAAAATAAAACTAATAATAGTATTGATAAACAAACCGTAATTAATTGTAACTGCGCCTGCTGCCTGAGCCGCTTCTAATGACGGATATTTAGGAACTTCACCATTAACCAGTGATGTTGGCATTGTCCAATAAAGGTTAGCAAAATCAACTTTACCCATCATAAATCCTAAAGGCGGCATAATGATATCTTTTACAGCAGAATCAACAATTTTACCAAAAGCTGCACCAATAATGATACCGACAGCCATGTCTACAACGTTACCTCTCATTGCAAAGGTTTTAAATTCGTCTAAATTCTTTTTGAAACAATCTAACATTTTCGCACTCCTTTTTTGTCTATATTACAAAAAAAATTATATCATGGCAAATTTTTATTTTTCCTGTTATACAAAAAGCATACGAAACTTTACCTGTTGCAATATAAAAAAACTTTTGTGATGCACGAGACATTAACACACGGATATTATGACATTCGTGACAAATTTCCGCTTCCGGACGAAAATGCAGAATAATTTACGCCTCAACTTTTGATACTGTTTCTATATATTTAATTGCATATACGGCCGCAACAGCACCGTCTGCAGCTGCGGTAATAACCTGCCTTAGAGGAGTGTTTCTGACATCTCCGACAGCATATACCCCGTCAACAGATGTTTTCATAGTATTATCAGTAACAATAAATCCGTTTTTATCTTGTTCTATTTGACCGTTAATAAGCTCAACATTCGGGGTTATACCAATATAAGGAAACACCCCGTCTACACCAAGATTATACTGAGCTTTTGTTTTAACATTCTCAAGCAACACCCCATTTACAGAAGTATCCCCGTTTATTTCACGAACCACGGTATCCCAGACGAATTCCAATTTATCATTTTTAAACGCTCTTTCCTGAACGATTTTGTCCGCCCGCAGTTCATCTCTGCGGTGGATAACATAAACCTTTTTGGCAAATCTTGTCAAGTACATTGCTTCTTCAACTGCAGCATTTCCTCCGCCAACAACGGCAACCGTTTTATCTTTGTAAAACGCGCCATCACAAACCG
>JBGUSD010000136.1:0-2557 GCA_045132355.1 Candidatus Gastranaerophilaceae bacterium | reverse complement strand
AGATTATACAGAAGATAAGCCTATTGTAGATGTAAGTACGCCGGAAAAAGTTCAAAAACTAATGTATCCAGATGAAATTGCCGGAGTAGAACAGAACGTGCCTAAAACATTTGAGCAGATGATGCAACAAGGTGTTAATCCGAAATATTTGAGTGAAGAGGATGAAAAAGGCGAATATTCCAATAATTGTGCATGCTGTACAGTTGCAGGGGAGTTAGTTCAGCGTGGATATGATGTTGAAGCCGGTCCCGCCGATAATCAGATTGCAAAAGAGCTTTCAAAGGCTGATAAATCTGCATATTTAGATCCTGCAACAGGGAAAGAATGTATTCCTGAAGAGATAGACATTGATGAGGTTGATTGTTTTAGTTATATAGATAAAAAAGTAAAACAAGGTGAACGCTATGAATTTTCATATTATACACAAAGAAATTTATTTTATGGTGAAGACAATGAAAATGCGTATAACAATCAAAAAACGCAAGGACATATTGTTCTAATCACAAGAAATGGAAAAAATGACTTGGTTTGGTATGACCCACAAGATGGAGATAGACATGAAGGAGCGGTTGACGTTAAAGCATTTTTAAATTCATGGGTTAATGAAAGAACTTTATTTGCACCAAGAATTTTACGAGTTGATGACAAAGCCCTTAATCCAAAATATGTAAATTCCGTTGTGCGTAAACGAAAAAATTAACCTTTTTTGTCGTAATATATATACTTAAAATCGGGATTTAGTTTAATTGCGGTGTTGAAATCTTCATCAGCACCGCTTTTATCACCTAAATCGTACTTGCATAAACCTCTGTTAAAATAAACGTGATCAACTCCTTTATAATATGGCATAATAGATAATGACTTATTGTAATCTTTTAATGCACCTTTTAAATTATTATTAAAATATTTAGCCAGAGCTCTGTTAGAGTATGCAAGTGCATTTTCTTTTTTATATTTGCAATTTTTTGTGGTAATTTTTATTGCTTTTGTATAGTATTTAATTGCTTCTTTATATTTTTTTTGGCTATATTTTACTAAGCCAATATTAAAATATGCTTCATGGTATTTTTTATCAAATTCTATACATTTTTTATAATATTCTATAGCTTTTTCCGAATTTCCTGCATGAAAATTTGCAAAGGCAAATGAGAAATATGCATTAGGATCTTTTGGATATTTATTAATCATTTCAGAAGCTAAAAAACACGCTTTAGCAGTATTTTTTTGAGTTGCTAAATACACAATCTTATTGCCGAGTGCATTGATTTCCTTCTTTTGTTCTACTGTTAATGTGTTTTCTTCAGCAAAAAGAGGCAAGCATATAATGTTTAGTGTATATACAAAAATAATATATAAGATTATCTTTTTCATAAGTATTTCCTTTTTATATTCATAACATTGTTTCATGTATATTTTATGATAATAAATCAACCTAATTGTTATATTATAATATATTTTTTAGAAAATACATTGAATATTATAAATAAAATATAATTTAAAAAACTTAAAATGTCAAACATAAATTAGAAACAATATTAAAATTTATAATTAAATTAATGCAAGAAAAATATCTTTCTATATCCTATACATATTCGGATTCATGTAGTAGATGCCAGAATGAATGATGATGGCACAGTGACGATGAAAGTTGTTGATTATTATGATTTCGAGAGATGGAAAGAAAATAATATTTTTGATAAATTGAATAATAATGCGTATGAACAACAAAAGTTAGGTAAATTAAAACCATATGTAATTTATTTCGAGCTCACTTATTAGGTATAATCAATAAGAAACAAATTATGATAATAATATATACAATGGTATATAGAAACATAAAATGATATATGCCATTGTATATTTTGTTTTTTAACAAAAAATGGTTTTTGACTTGTATATTCTCATGGATACATAAGTTGATTATAGAAAAAAGAATCTGAATAACTAAAGCAATTACTATGGCAAATAAATATATAAAAAATGACAGAAAATAATATGTTAGCTGAAGATTTTCTATCCAACCGGCGTACGGCAAAGAAATTCCTGTCATGGTGAGCATGATTGAAGACGAGATAAGCAAGAATACATGAAAAAAGTGCCATTTTTTAGTCCATTGGATAAAGTTGTTGATTTTAGAGAGAATATTTTTCAGCACAGAATGCCCCTTGAATATTGTAAATCCATTAAAATAATACAATAAAAATGTAATAAAATCAAGTTTATTTTGGAAATAATGTTAAAAAACTTTAGAGATATGTTTTGTAACAAAGACGAGAAACTGTCTCAGTACAGAGAATTGGGAGTTCCGACCGAATCGGAACTCCAATCAAGCGAGAATGTAGTATACGTTCACGCATACACTCGTGACGACGGAACAGAGGTCAAGGCGCATTACAGAAGTAAACCCGACGGAATAATGACAAACAATTTGACAACAGAAAACAAAATTCAAGAAGACGGAACTTTGACCGGCGGAGCGAGTGAAATAGAAAAAGATACAGATTATACAGAAGATAAGCCTATTGTAGATGTAAGTACGCCGGAAAAAGTTCAAAAA
>JBGUSD010000135.1:0-1517 GCA_045132355.1 Candidatus Gastranaerophilaceae bacterium | reverse complement strand
CTTAGATTTAGTTACATTCTTTTAATACATCTATAATATTACGAAAAGATGTAAATTGCGAACATTTTATATCATTTTCTTTACAATATTCATATAATTTTTTTGAAGCAAACAAAAAATCGGCTTTTGATGCGATACACAAATCACTTGTTCCATCGCCAATATAGCAGAATTTGCGCTCCTTCACTTTTTGGCATTTACACATACCTGCTTTTTTATCACAAGTTTCATTGTAATACGGAAATTCTATACTAAAAGTGCCATCTTTATTATATATTAATCGGTTTGCATAATAAGGAATATCTAAGTTATAACGTTCTAAAACTTTTTGGATAAACAGATCGAATCCATCACTCACAATAGTTAATTTTATATTTCTGGATTTTACATAATCGACAAAATCTAAAAAATAATCATCTATTTCTATTGATTTAATATAGTCATCCAACTGTTTTTGAGAAACATTTTTCAACATGCCAACCTGGATAATTGCGTTCTCCCTTGATGAAATCTTACCCTCTATCCATAATTTTTCAGAATCCATCCATTCTTTTGGAGCATACAATTCAAAAAAGCTGTTAACAGAATCGTCTTTTGTTATTGTCCCGTCAAAATCACAATATATTGCACTAAATTTGTCCATGCCAAAATTATACAATAAACAACAATAATTTATAATAATGGAATATTTAATTTACCTGAATCAACCGGGAAGTTATCTGCGTTAAGCTGACCTAAAACAACAGTCTTGTTTTTCCCATGATAATCACTGCCACCTGTTATAAACAGACTATTTTCATTTGCGCAATCTTTTAAAAATCCGATTTCAGAATCCGTGTACCTTGAATAATAGCATTCAAGGCCCTGTATACCACAATCAATAATTGTTTTTAATCTTGATAAAAATTCACTTTTTTCAAGATGATCTTCCCCTTCTCCCCCAAGAGGATGAGCCCAAACAGGAATTCCGCCCGCAAGCTTTATTGTATTAATTGCTTCATATCCGTCAAATCGGGTGTTGCCGGTTTTGCAACCATCCAAATATTTTTTCATAGCCTCAATGTTATTATCTGCAAGTCCTCTGTTAACCAATATATTTGCAATATGAGTTTTTACAACACTTTTTCTTGAATACAGCCAATCCAGTTCTTCCCTGTTAAGTTCAATATTCCACACATCTTTTAGATATTTTATTCTTGTTTCAAGTTTTTGTTTTCTGAGGAATTTTCCTTTTTCAATCAAACCCAAGAGTGTTGGGTTGTTTTCATCAATATTATAACCTAAGATATGGCACTTTATACCTCTTACTTTACTTGTTAACTCAATTCCCCGAATAAACTTCACGTCATCGTTAACTAAACTTTTCATCTCAGAAATACCGGCAACCGTATCATGGTCTGTAAGCGCAAATATTTTAATACCATTAGCCATAACTTTTTCAAAAAGTTCTCGTGGAGTATCGCTTCCATCAGAATTATTTGTATGTAAATGTAAATCAAACCTTGCCATAATACTAT
>JBGUSD010000134.1:0-2087 GCA_045132355.1 Candidatus Gastranaerophilaceae bacterium | reverse complement strand
ATAGATTTGTACCCTTCAAGCAAAAATTTTTCCGTTCTGTATTTTTTTTGTTGAAGTTTTACGGTTTCTTTAACCAAATCATTGTTTACACTTGTGATTTCCATCTATATAACTCCAAATTCATCTAACCAGAGCTTTTCCTGTGAAGTTAGCATATCATAATTTATAAGCTTTTTCTCATAAGGAACATGTACAAAAGACCTAATTTTTCCGCCTTTCAAATAACAGGAATTTTCAAGCCTTACGCCAAAATGCTCTACATTGTAAAGCCCGGGTTCAATCGTAAAACACATGTTTTCTTTGATTATAGTTTTTGCAATTTCTCCGTTACTCAGACTTGGCGGCGCTTCATGAACATTTATACCTATACCGTGTCCCAACCCGTGATTAAACACAAATCCCTCAACAGGATTTTGTGTAAAAAATTCTCTTGTAGAATTATCAATATCAAACCCGCAGGTATTATCCATCTTTGTGTTATATGCATTCAAAAAGGCTTTTAATACAGTTGTATAGACCCTTTTTTGCAAATCGGTCGGATTTCCTTTTACAAAAACTCTTGTTATATCAGTTGCCAAACCGCTTTCAAAATATGCACCGCAATCAATTAAAACAAGACTGCCGTCTTTTAAAATCTCATTTTTTGAGCATTTTGAATAATGAGCCAAAGCGGAATTTTTATCTTTAGCAACAATAGATTTGAAACTCAAAGATTTTGCACCGTTTTTGTAAAACTCCTGTTCTAAGTGTTCTGCAATATCGTACTCAGAAATATTTGGAGTATTTTCAATGTATTCTCTTGTTGCAAGAACAGCCTTGTCTGTTCTATTGAAAGCATCTATATAGCTCTCGATTTCCTCAGGGGTTTTAACTGATTTCATAGAAGAAATCGGGTTACAATTAACCTCAACAGCTCTGTCTTTTACAAGGTTGTAATCATAAGCATTGATTGTAGCCTTGTCTATATATATTTTTTTATCAAGAGCTATAACGTCATTTTTAAAATCTTCAAGTTTATCAGCCATATACAAAAGAGCTTTGTCCTTGAATACAATTGCCTTTGCTTTTATTTTTGCAGAATATTGCATTGAAAAACATCGAAGATTGAAAAGATAAGATACATCTTCAAGATTTGTCAAAAGAAGCGCACTATCATCATCAATATCAAGTCTTTTAATTTTGTCTAATGTAGATAAACCTGTCAGGTAACTATCCAATACCTCAATTTTTTCGGTAATATCTGCGTTATTATCATCAAGAGGATCTTCATCAAAGAATCTTATCGTCACATTATTTTCAAGCAATTCAACAAATTTTTGGGAAACTTTTTTAGAAAATACACCCAAAACAGAGTTTTGAGGAACTCTCAACAGCAATTCGCCCAAAAATGTTTGACCTATTTGAAGTTTGACAACTGACGTTTGCCTGTGATCGACCTCCTGATCTGCCTGAATATGATATCTTCCGTCAACAAACAAAAATACATTGTCTTCTGTTATAAGGACATCTCCTGTTGAGCCGGAAAATCCGGTCAGTTTGTAGCGTGAATTTTCCTGCAGGGTGTTATATTCCACCAAAAATTCGTTAGTGGAATTAACAAGCAAACAATCAAGATTATTGTCAGCCATAAATTTTCTGTATACAGAAAGACTCTTGTTCATTATATTTTATCAGTAAGTTTGATTATATGCCACCCAAATTGTGTCCAAAAAGGAAATGAAACTTCATCTTTTTCCATACTAAAGGCCATATCTTCAAACTGTTTTACCATAACACCTTTTCCAAAATAGCCCAAATCACCGCCGTTAGCACCTGACGGGCATAGAGAATACTGTGCAGCCAAATTTTCAAAAGAAGAACCGTTTTTAATCTGATTGTACAAATCCAAAGCTTCTTCTTCGGTTTTAACCAAAATATGGCTTGCTTTAACTTCTGTAGTCATAAATAACTCCTTTTTAAAAGAATTATAGACTAAAACGAATATTATAACAAGCCCCCAAAAAGGAAGTAAGCCCAAATATAAAAACCAAACCTGCAAAAAGAAAAATCTTATCGCTACCCCGAAAAAGTGCTGGTTATATCTGAGC
>JBGUSD010000133.1:0-6314 GCA_045132355.1 Candidatus Gastranaerophilaceae bacterium | reverse complement strand
ATATACCGCCTGGTAGTTTTGATATCGTGATTTTACCTGCGTATATGCTGTTTCAAGTGCCAAAAGGGCTTCGGAATCTGTACCCAAAATTGCCTGCATTACTTTATGCACAGCAGACATGACATCTTGTGTCATCTGAACTGTATTTTCAGTTTTATTTTTGTCTGATAAAGATTCTTTATTACATTCTTTATTTGTTTTTGAGGTGTATGCAAGTACAACATTTTTTGTTAGCAAATCAGCTATAGAAAGGTTTTCCTTTATAGTTTCTTCACCCTGGAACCTTCCGTCTATTATCACTTTGTAGCCATAATCTGTTGCACTTGTGCCAATTTGTTCGCTTTTATATTTAATATTATTATTATAAATAATAGTACTAAGAGAAAATTTTTCATTTTCTTTTTCTTTTACTCTGTATGCAAGACCGGTGATGTTTCTGGCATATGCTTCGTTCTTACTCAAAGGAGTTGCACCATAGCCCGCTTTGTCATTGTATGCCTTATTATCTGTGACAAAATTATTTATTGCTTCTGCTGTTGAGGCACTAATTATATGGTTGTCTGCCAGGGCCTTCATAAATTTATCAAACCCATCAGCAGATTGAATTCCGCCTTCTTTTCCAATACCTGCAGCCTCTGCTGCTCGTGCAAATGATGAACTAAGAACGATAGCTCCGGTTCTTTCTGTTAACAGATATGGGTTAAATCCGTTTATGAAGCTAGGTGTCATCATAAGCCCGTATGACAGATCCATAGGCGCTGTGCCCGTTCCGTCATAATCCCATACCAGCGTTGTTTTATTCATTGCATCTTGATAGTCTGCTGATATTCTCGCCAAATCTCTCGTAACGGAAAGTTTGTCCTGTGCTATTTGCATAGAACGAAACTCACAGTTCGCTTTTCGCGCTGTTACTGCTAAAAATCTCGCTTGTGATGCTGCAAGTCCCATTGCATTCCTTTCCGTTTTGTATACATGTTGGATAACGGCATTTTAAAATGCAAACTTTAAACATGTTTGTATTGTTTGTAACAAATGTTTACATAATTTATTTCACTGCGATAATGCAATCATAGATTTTATCAATTTTTTCTTTCATTTCGCTGAATTGCTCTTTTAAATCCTTAAAACTGTGGAGTGTTACAAATTTTTCTTCAACATCTTCCAATATTTCACGGTGTTTTTTCTCCAATTGTTCAGGAGTTACAATTATTCTTTGCTGAATTAGAAAAACCATAACCGCTATTATTATTGGTGAATAATGCAGTAAATTTTCCATATATTTCCTTTCAAAATATTATTGCATATACATACTTATAACAATAATTATGTATTTATGTATTTGGTATTCTATAAAAATATTTGTCGTCTTACAGCGTTATAGGCCAGTAGAAATCCACAAGATATGATGCGGCATCTATCGGGTGCATTAGGTATTTCAGTTCTTTGCTTTGTTTTATCTGAGTGTATGTTGGCAGGTCGATTCGGGAGCTTCCTTCTCTGTATTTTAGATTATATATATTGTAGAGAAGTCTTTTACATTTTGGATCTACATAAATGCAAATTTCTCCGTCTGCGTTTCTAATCTTGGCATTGAAAGCCATTATTCTGTTTTTTATAGGCGGATTGAAGGCTTTTATTGCTATTTCTGCGTCATAACCAAATTGTGCAAGTTTTTTCTTTATGATTACGTAGTTGGTATATTCGCTTGTGCAGCTTCTGTTATCGCCTGAAGCGTCACCGTTTACTATAATTTTGCCCTTGTGGTTTGGGTATCTTTGGCAAAATTCCTCGCAGGTTTTGGCAGTGGTTGTGTTTTCCATAACAATTTCATCAAAATAAAAAACCTTGTCATCGGTTTTGTGCGCCAATACCCAGCACATCGGATCGACGTTAAAGTCGCACGATATATGCAAATCCATTTCCGGTTGATATGAGATCGGTTTTATGTTCTTGTCGGTAAAATCTTTTATAACCAGACCATTGTTATATTCTCCGTTCTGCGCAAGGACAAAAATATTATAGTATTGCTCGTCATATATTTTTTTTAATTCATCGCAAAAACCCTTCGGCAGGTAAATGTTTTGTGTTGTCGGGGCGGTAATCAGTCTGTAGTTTGGCGGAGGATTTTTCATAAAAGTTTCAAAAACCCAGCCCCTTTGCATTTCAGGATTTGTGTGGCCAAATATTCTGTATGTAAAGTTTTTCCATGTCTTGCAAGGTTTTTGTCTCATACGACCCAACAGCATTTTGAAGGTGTCGTACGGAATATCAGACATTTCCTCAATTTCAACAAATCCAAGGTTCAGCGATTTTAATTTGTTTGGCTCGTCAAAGTGTCGGAACAGTACTTCAGAACCGTTTTTGAAGGTTAGTTTTTGCAGAGTGTTTGACCAAAAATAGTCTGTTCCTTCTACAAACCCCATATTATCAAGGTGTTCAAAATAAGTCTGTAAAGTCGTATCCCTCACAAGAGTATAGGTCTGAGCCCCCACAAGACCTCTTATTTTTGGGAATTTTAAACATAATAAAATTCCGAGCAAAGAGCCTGCAAAGGTTTTGCCGGAGCCGTAACCGCCCTGATATACTGCAACATCAAGGGTGTAATTGTGCGGAATTTCCAAAAACTCCCGCTGTGCTTTTAATAGTTTGTATTGCATAATTTTTTATTAATCAAAACGCGATTGCCGTTGATTGTTACCCAATGACCATCTGTGTTATTTCTATTGCATTTGCTGTTTTATCTTTTTGTGTACAATATCCTGTAGCCATTTGGGCAGTTGTTTGATGCTGTATATTAATTCACCGTTTTCGTTCACATATATCATGGATAAAAGTTGTTTGAAAATAAATTCCAGAATTGCACCGCATCAGGTGCTATATATCTTTGTCCTTTCATTTCTTACTTTTCCAATAAAAAGTTGCTTGAGTTTTCTATTCCATACTGCTCAAGAGCAAATTTGAAACATTCAAGCCAATCAATTTTTTCTTCGACTTCCGGAACCTGTGCAAATGATTTGATTACCTCAAACAGCTCTTTCAATCTCATTTTACGTTCAAATGAGGCCTTTCTGTCCCCGTATCGGTATACATAATTTGCGTTTCTTATATTGTCATCAATTTCCAAGAACATTGATTTACCGTGGTCATTCAGGCTTATTACCTCTCTGCCAAGTTTGAAGGTGGAAATTATTTCGGCAGTTTTTTCGACCATTGGTACAATGACTTTTCTGTTTATCGCATCAAGCATCATATTTAGGCGTGCTTCCTGTCCGCTGACTGAATAGTTTAGTTCTGTTGCTGTGCGGTCTGAAGTTTGGAGATTGCCTGACATGTTCTTGAATATGCCTGTTGCACTTTCGATTGTTGATTTGAAATAGTTTAGAAAATCCCAGCCCTGCATTGCCTTGTCAAAGCTCAGAGGTGTCGGAGCTGTTGGCATAAGCGCCGCATCATACTCGATTATTTTTCCCGGTTTTACCTGTTGTTCGCCTTTGAAACATCCTTTTGGAGCAAGATATGGCGGATTCATCATTAGTGCAAGTGCGTCTATTTGTTTGTTTAAGATCGTTGAGGATATATTGTTCAAAATCAGTGCAACTCTCAATGGCGAAATCCCTCTGCATGTGGTCGGGCATTCTATGATATTTGCATGTATAAACGGATTGATTACAAAAGGGTTTGCTTCAAATCTTATAATCTCACGTCTTGCGGCAACAACCACTAGCCAATTCTTTAATATTTCTCCGTTTGGTAATTCTAAATCTCCCCAATACTCGAGTATTTCGAGTTTTTTACCGTCTACTCCAAGATCTGAGCTCTTATTTTTTTTGTTTGCCACCACTCCTTTCAGTTTTTCTATTTTTTCTTCTGTTAGCAAATTATATGATTTGTTTGAGGTTAATTCGTCAAGGGAGGAATATGTTCTGTAAATTTTTGCGCAACGATCCCAATGGTTTACGTTATTTTTATCAAAAACAAAGTCTTCTGCTTTTATGTGTCTTATTTTTGCATTGTCGTAAGTTACTTTTTCTTCTATAACAAATCCTTGTTCTGTCGGGTTTAGAATTTGTTCTTCAAGTGTCTGGGCACGTCTGATTTGTTTTACTTACTTTTCCCAACCGACAAAAAGTGTTGTTTCTCCTGTCTCTACAATACTGTCGATTACTTTGTCGAGTTCTTCTTCAAGTTTCATATTCTCAAATGTATTGACAAGCATTGCTTTTTGTTTGTTCGCAAAAGCCTGTGTTTGCGGTGTTGTACCTGATACGTCAAACATAGCCTCAGGATGCGAATACAGGTTTTGGCTAATGTGGGATTTTAGTGTTTGTGAAAGTTCGTAAATTTCCGGAAGCTGCATTTTGTATTCCCATGCGTTAATTCTCGGAATTGTAGCATCATATATAGCTGACCTTATTGCTTTGATATCGTTAAGCTGCGAGGTTCTTGAATCCTCAAAAGAATCGTATTTGTTCACTATTGAGTTGGTTATTAGGGTTTCTTCTTCAGGGTTAAGTTTTGTTGTAAGATCTATTGTTTCAATTTTCATTTTAATTACTCCTTATTCTTTGTATTGTAAATTGCGTAAATATCTATATCTTGTGGTTTCCCGTGTTTTAAGGTCTCTGATTTTAAATGAGATTCTTTTGCAAATCCGCATGATTTTAAAAGCTCAGTTACGCGTGTATTATTGCTATATACAAGAGCTTTTATCTTGTAAAAATTGTATTTTTTGAATAAAAGACTGAAAAATATTTTTGCGCAATACTTTGTGTAGTGACCCCAATATTTTTGGGCAAAGCATGTGGTTAATTCTGCGCTGTATAGTTTGTCTTTGCTGCCGATAATATTTTCAAGATACACAAAGCCGGCAGGTGTATTGTCGGAGGTGAGAATTGTCCAGAAAAAAGGATAGGTGTCAAAAATGATGTCGGCTATGGTATCTTGGTTGAAGTCATCTGCCAAAAATTTTGAATATTTTTTGTATAAATCATTCAAAAACCGGATATGACTTGACTTTGGTTGAACAAATTTACACATTTATAACAGCCTTTTCAAATTTTATATAAGCGTCATCTGTTGAAAATGCGCTCAGAGTCTTGTTTAAAAGTCGTTCTCTGATATTGTTTTGTATTCCTATCATTGCATCTGCCTGAAGTCCGTTTATGCAGGTCTCTGTTTTATTTGTTCTGTTGTAAACTCTAAAAATAGAGTTTTTGGTGAAGATTTGTTCTTTTGGAACGTCTTTTAAATCGGTTATAACCTTTGGTGAAGGTTTTGTTTTGGGTTTTTCCTTTTTAAATTCCTCCTCAATTTTCATTTTTATAAGGTCGTCAAGTGATGCTTCACTCAGAAGTATTTGTTCCATGTCTTTCATAAAATTCTCCTTTCTGTGTTTAAATTATTTGTCTATTAATACGTGATTACCGTTGATTGTTACCCAACAACCATTTTTACTACTATTTGTATTTTTTGTTTCTGAATGATTTTTCTTCGATGAGGTTCTTAAATCATTAATGATGTTCTTGTTGCGTAATTCCTGCATAATAGATTTTTCATAATGCTGAAATTCATCAGGTGTCATACTTTTTATATCACCTCTTGTATATGGTGGAGTAAATTCTCGAATATTATCTATATTTGATGCTTGCCCTGTTGGTTGCCCTTTTTGCAAATCTTTATACGAACGTGTATCCTCAAATGGTTTTGTAATTAGTTCTCCATTTTGCATTTTTTCATATAATCTTTTTAAAAACTCATCTTCAAATTCTTGTTGATTTTTAGGTTCTCCTAAATGTTTTGATTTAAGATCTTTTAATACTTCATGTGCAAGGTCTCTACCTATCTGGTTATTCCACAAATCCATATTCTTTTCCTGTATTGGTTGATTAGACCAATCTCCTTCTCGTTCATGATGATCTCCAAGAAATCTTGCAGGTGTATCTAGCCCTCCACTACGATATATTAATATTGCCTGCATAAGAGCATGTTTAACTGCATCAGCTTCGTTATTGTGAGTAGAATTATTATCAGGTCCCATGTCAAAATTATATTTTTGCTGGGCAGCTCTTGTTTTTTCTAAAACTTCTTTGTTAAATTCTTTTCGCCAATTACCTATATTTTTTAAATTGTAATTATATTTGTCATTGTTTTTCATTTTATTCCTCCTTTTATGTTATGATGTGTTGTATGAAGATAAATTCACATATTTTTACTAATATAATTGCCGTTTTAGGATTTATAACTTTCCCTATATGGTTATTTTTTGTGTTTAGATATTTGCCGGAGTCTGCTCATTACGATTTTGTAGAACACGA
>JBGUSD010000132.1:0-4649 GCA_045132355.1 Candidatus Gastranaerophilaceae bacterium | reverse complement strand
TGTGTTGGAACAAATGATTCCGTTTCACACTGTATTTCTTTGACAAAATCCAAAGGCCAGCTTATTTTAGTAGGCAATCCGTCAAGCGATATTCATTTAGATAAGAAAATTTATTGGAAAATTTTACGTTCGGAAATCTGCGTTTCAGGTGTCTGGAATTCAAATTATAAAAATCAAGAAAAAGATGATTGGGATTCCGCAATAGAATTTTTGTACTATAATAAAAATGTGTCAAAATTAGTGACAAATAAATAGAAACTGAAAGACGGAATAGAAGCTTTTAACTCTATGAAAAATTCAAAAGAGATGTGTTTAAAGGGAGTATTTGAAAATGAAGAATAAAATTTCGGCATCTTTAATGTGCGCAGACCCGTTTGAGTTAAAAACGGTTCTCAAAACTCTTGAAAAGAATAACGTTGACTATTTGCATATTGATATAATGGACGGCAAATTTGTTCCAAACCTTGGAATTGGCAGTGATTATATTAATGCTCTTAAAAAACATACTCATATTCCAATGGATTATCACATAATGGTAAAAGATCCTGATTCAATCATAAATCTGTTGGATTTCAGACCACAGGATATAGTATCCGTACATTACGAAAGCTCCTTTCAAATCCAAAGGACATTGGAAAACATCAGGAACAAAGGCAACTGTAAAGTTATGGTGGCAGTCAACCCTGCAACTCCTCTATGCGTTTTGGAAGAATTAATTTATTACATAGACGGCATTAATCTTTTGATGGTAAACCCTGGGTTTGCAGGCCAGCAAATGGTCCAAAATTGCCTAAGAAAAGCAGAAAAAGTTGCAAGATTTATCAGAAAATTCAAGAGAGAAGATATAATATTTGAGGTTGACGGAAACATAAGTTTTGATCACGCAAAAACTCTGAATAAAATAGGGGCAAACCTATTTGTTGCAGGTACTTCAAGTATCTTCAACAAAAATGATATGGAAGAAAATATAAAAGAACTACAAAACTGTATTAAATAGGATAGAAATGAGAAACATATACATAATAGGCAGAACATGTAATGTAACAGGTATAGGCGCAATTCTTGCAGGTATGACTTCACATGTTCTGTATGCTCTCGACCATGGTTACACCCCCATTATTGATCTGAAACACTACAGAAATCAATATTTTAAAGATGGCAGAGTCTTTAAAGATAATACGTGGGAATACTTTTTCGAACAACCTTGCAATGTATGTCTAGACGACATAGAAGAAGATGACAATATCATTATCAGTGAAAATGAGCTATTTACGCAAGACAAAAATTATGCACTTAAAGCTCAAAAGTTACCTGTAAATATAAATTCAACAGATAATTTACACGAATTAAAGCTGAAATATAAAAGTGCATTTAAATTTAACAAAGAAACTCTTAATTATATGAATGATACTTACAACAGACTAATTGGGAAAGATAAAAATGTACTTGGGGTATTGGCAAGGGGTACAGATTATTTGGTTCGGAAATCTTTCGGCGAATCTGTAATGCCCCAACCTGAAGAAATTATTAAAAAAGTAAAAGAATACCTGAAAAAATACCCTGAAATAACAAAAATATATCTTGCAACAGAAGATAACTATATTTATAAAAAATTTAAAGACGAATTTGGGGATAGAATTATTGATAACAATCAATACCGTTATGATTATGATTTAAAAGAATTGCAATGTTTATCAGAAATAAATACAGGACTAAAAAATCATAGTTATAATATTGCAAGGGATTATTTAGCTTCTCTTTATGTTTTGTCAAAGTGCAAATATTTTCTTGGCGGACGTTGCACCGGAACAGTTATACCATACGTTATGACTGATTCTTGGAAAGACTTTTATATTTGGGATTTGGGTTTTTACGGAAAACCGAAAAATCTTTTAGAAAATATTTTCTCAATAAAAAGATGTACCGGAAAAACCCACGAAGACCTTGGAATAACTATTTTGTGGCTTAAGTTAAGATTTAGGCTAAAAAAGCTAAAAAGATGATATAATTATGTATTAGGAGAATCGAAAAGACATGCCATTTGAATTTGAAAGACAAAAAATCAAAGATGTAATCTTAGTTAAGCCAAAGGTTTTTGGGGACAACCGCGGTTTCTTTATGGAATCTTATAAAAAATCCGATTTTGCGGCGAACGGAATTGATGTTGA
Source organism: Candidatus Gastranaerophilaceae bacterium (assembly GCA_045132355.1). Lineage (GTDB taxonomy): Bacteria > Cyanobacteriota > Vampirovibrionia > Gastranaerophilales > Gastranaerophilaceae > SIG32. The sequence goes on along the minus strand of JBGUSD010000132.1, from coordinate 2,481 downwards.
ATTCAAACAAGACAACCATTCAAAATCAACGGCACACGTTCTGCGTGGACTCCATTATCAAAAAGCACCTTATGGTCAGGCAAAACTTGTCAGATGTTCAAAAGGCAGAATCTATGATGTTGCAGTCGACATAAGACCGGAATCCGAAACTTTTGGACAATATGTAAAAGTTGAATTATCAGAAGAAAACAAACACATGCTATACCTTCCGGAAGGGTTTGCCCACGGCTTTGTTGTACTCTCTGATGAAGCTGAACTTTTATACAAAACAAGCGGAGAATATGCACCACAAGCAGATAGAGGAATTCTCTGGTGTGATAAAGATATAAATATTGACTGGGAAATTGATTTTGAACCGATACTTAGCGATAAAGACAAAGTACAACCAACATTATCAGAGCATATAGAGGTCAGGAAGGCAGGAGGTCAAGCTATTTAATGTATAAGAAGTTGGAAATATGGCAAGAAGCAATTAATATATTAAAACAGATATACCCAATCGCTGATAATCTGCCAAAATCTGAAGATTATAATCTTAAAAGCCAATTAAAAAGAGCTATGGTATCTGTGCCGCTAAATATTGCGGAAGGCAAATGCCGTGCAAGCTCAAAGGATTTTTCACATTTTTTAAATATCGCAGCAGCATCATTAGATGAAGTCGATGTTATACTTACAATATGTGAAGAATTAGGTTTTATTAAAAATATAGATGAAATACACGAAAGAAACAAAGTACTAACAAAAAGAATAAATTCATTAAGAAAGAAGTTGGAGGATAGCAATGACTAATAATGTAATCAGCTTGACATCTTGCCCTCTTGCCTTCTGTTCTTCTAATCAGCGGAGGTTAATAAAATGACAACAATACTCGTTACAGGCGGAGCCGGTTTTATCGGAAGCTGTTTTGTAAGACACGAACTAAAAAAACATCCCGATTACAAAATCATAAACCTTGATGCACTGACATATTGCGGCAACTTGGATAACTTAAAAGATATTGAAAACAACCCGAATTATAGATTTGTACACGGTAACATCTGCGATTACCACCTTGTACGAGATTTAATTTCAGAATGCGATTGCGTTGTAAACTTTGCGGCAGAGTCTCACGTGGACAATTCAATCAAACACCCTGAAATATTTGTAGAAACCAACGTTCAGGGAACATTGAATTTACTTCAGGCATCAAAAGAATTGGGAGTTGAAAGATATTTGCAAGTTTCAACAGATGAAGTCTATGGATCTCTCGGCAAAACAGGTTATTTCTATGAAACAACCCCGATTGCGCCAAACAGCCCGTATTCTGCGAGTAAAGCAAGCGCAGACTTGCTTGTGAGAGCATATCACGAAACTTATAAACTACCGACTTTGAATACTCGTTGTTCAAATAACTACGGGCCATATCAATATCCGGAAAAATTGATTCCGTTCTTTATTTCACAACTTTTGAAAGGTGAAAAAGTTCCTGTATATGGTGACGGTTTGAACGTTCGTGATTGGTTATATGTATATGATCATTGTGAAGCCATCGATACAGTTTTACACAAAGGCAAAATCGGTGAAGTTTATAATATTGGCGGACATAACGAAAAAACCAATATGGAAATTACCCGCTTAATTCTTGATGCTATGGGCAAAGATGAATCTTCTATAAAATATGTTGAAGATAGATTAGGTCACGACAGACGCTATGCAATCGCCAACGACAAAATCACATCAGAACTTGGCTGGGAACCGTCTTTAACATTTGAAGAAGGAATTAAAATTACAATTGATTGGTACTTAAATAACCAAGACTGGATGAAGAAGATAGAAGAAAAGCGGCTAAGCAGCTATGTAGCTAAGTAAGAGGTTATATGTATCATAATTTAGATATATGGAAAGATTCAATAACTTTAATAAAGATAGTTTACGAAGTCATTGATGAATTACCTAAAAGCGAGGAATATAACTTAAAAGCCCAATTAAGACGTGCGGTTGTATCTGTTGCTCTAAATATTGCGGAAGGCAAAAACAGACAGTCTGCAAAAGATTTTGCTCATTTCTTAAATATAGCCGTTGCATCTCTTGGCGAAACTGAAGCTTGCATTTCTATATGCGAAGAATTAAAATTAATTCAAAAGAATGATGAACTTCATGAATATTGTAAAGTTTTGTCGTATAGAATTCAGGCTCTTAAAAATAAAATTTTAAGCAAACAAAAAGGAGAAGTTGATGAATAAAAAAAGCTTAGCTGCCCAGCCACCTAGCTGCCAAGCTGCCAAAATACTAGTTACAGGGGCTAGAGGAATGTTAGGGCAGGATTTATGCCCGATTCTGGAAGACAACGGCTACGAAGTAGTAGAAACTGACGTTGACACATTGAATATCACCGATTTTGATATTGTCAAAAAAGTTTTGGAAATAGAAAAACCGGACATAGTTATCCACTGTGCCGCATACACTAACGTTGACAAAGCAGAAGAAGACCTTGAAATCGCA
>JBGUSD010000131.1:0-13492 GCA_045132355.1 Candidatus Gastranaerophilaceae bacterium | reverse complement strand
TGAAGGCTTTCAAAAACCAGCAATATGTGTAGATGTTCACGTTCACAGAATTTCAAACAGACTTGGTTACGTCAATACAAAAACACCTGAGGAAACAGAATTTGCCCTGAGAAAAAAGCTGCCAAAGAAATATTGGATTGATATAAATTCTTTACTTGTAACGCACGGGCAAAACGTTTGCAAACCAATAAAACCAAAATGCAGCGAATGTCCAATAAAAGATTTCTGTAATAAAATTTTATAAAATAGCAAATTTTTTATTTACAGACATTTATATTATCAACTTACAAAATAGGAGAAGCAATAATGCTAAAAGTTCAACCCTTAAAACTAATATCAGACGCAAGATATGCATTCAAAGCAAAACAAGCAAAAAAATTTTTTGACGTTAGCGACAATATTATCCCTGAAATAAGGGCTGAATTAGAGGGCGCGAAATCAGGCATTATGAAGTATGCAAAAGCAAACAAGATTAGAGTATCTCTGAGTGAAGGAGAAGCTCCTAACAAACTTAATCTTTTACTTGTAAATCTTGAAAAAAAACCTATGATTGGCAGCATAACAAAACCTATTGAATATGTTTCGCCTAAACATACATACAAAAATACGATAGTAACGGTCTCAAAACAAAATGGCATAAACAATTTCGATATTAAAGGAAAAACAGAAGATACCTTTTTACGCCACATATACAGAACTATTGAAGTCCTTGTTAAGAGTATGAAAAAATAGAAATTGCTTGATTTAAAAGAACTTTTATGACATAATTTTGTTGAGATTGTGAAATTTTTCACAATCTGGTGAAGACAGTTATTTATGAATAGGAGTTCGAAAATGAGCGTAGGAAGTCCTCATAAAATCGACACAGCCAAGCTAGATGAGATTATGCAGTCATACGACTGTAAAAAGTCTAACTTGATTGCGATTTTACAAAAGGTACAGGAGGTTTACCGATACTTACCTGAAGAAGCAATGATCTATATCGGTACAAAAATGGAGGGATTATCTCCTGCAACAGTTTTTGGAGTTGCAACATTTTATGCACAATTTTCATTAGAGCCGAAAGGCAAATATGAAATAAAAGTTTGCGACGGTACAGCATGCCATGTTAGAGGTTCAATGCCTGTATTAAACGCAATAAGAAATAAATTAAAACTAAAAGAAGGACAAACAACCTGTGATAATGGTTTATTCTCACTTGAGATTGTAAGTTGCTTAGGTGCTTGCGGACTTGCACCTGTCTGCGTTGTAAACGACAAAGTATACCCGCAGATGACCTCTGATGCAATAAGCGTCATACTTGACACGTTAATGAAAGAGGAGGGAATGGCATAATGGCAATGAATATAGATATATTAGAAGAACAAAAGAAAGCACAGGAACATATAAAAGAGCAAGGTCTCAGAGTTCTTGTATGTGCCGGTACAGGTTGTGTCGCAAATGGCTCATTAAAAGTCATTGAAAAATTTAGAGAACTTGGCGCAAACGTTTCAACGCTCACTGATTATGACAAAATGACTATTGTTCCGACAGGATGCCACGGCTTCTGTGAACAAGGTGTATTGGTAATCATTCCTGAAAAACACGTTACTTATGTAAAAGTACACGCAGAAGACGTAGAAGAAATATTTGAGACTCATATCAAAGGCGGTCAACCTGTTGAAAGACTGTTATACACAGACCCAAAAACAGGCGAACACGTTCACAAAAATGACGATATTAATTTCTATGCCAAACAAACTCGTACAGCACTTAAAAACTGCGGTAAAATTAACGCTGAATCAATTGATGAAGCAATTGCCGTAAGAGGTTATGAGGCTTTAGCTAAAGTTATTAAAGAAAACGATCCTGACGGAGTCGTTGATACAATTACAAAATCAGGTCTGAGAGGCAGAGGCGGCGGCGGATTCCCAACAGGTATGAAATGGAAATTCACGGCTGCAAACAAAGGCGGAAAGTCATACGTTGTATGTAACGGTGATGAGGGCGACCCTGGTGCATTTATGGACCGTTCCGTTATGGAAGGTGATCCGCATAAACTATTAGAAGGTATGGCTATCGCAGGTTTTGCAATCGGGGCAGATGAGGCATATATCTATGTTCGTGCAGAATATCCGCTTGCAATCAAACGTTTGAGAAAAGCGATTGCTGATGCGGAAGCAAGAAACTTCTTAGGCAAAAACATTATGGGAAGTGACTTTTCATTTACGATTCACATTAAAGAAGGTGCCGGAGCATTTGTTTGCGGTGAAGAAACAGCTCTAATCGCATCTATTGAAGGTGAACGCGGTATGCCTCGTCCAAAACCACCGTTCCCTGCAAATAAGGGTCTGTTTGGAAGACCAACATTGATTAACAACGTAGAAACATTGGCAAATGTTCCGCTAATTATATTAAACGGTGCTGAATGGTTTGCATCAATGGGTTGTGAATCATCAAAAGGTACAAAAACTTTCGCCCTAACGGGTGAAGTAAATAATACAGGTCTTATTGAAGTTCCAATGGGAACAACATTGAGACAAATCATCTTTGATATCGGCGGCGGTATCAGAGGCGGTAAGAAATTCAAAGCCGTACAAATCGGAGGCCCATCAGGCGGTTGCTTGACTGAAGAACATCTGGATATCTCAATGGATTACGATTCATTGATAAAAGCAGGTGCTATGGTAGGTTCAGGCGGTCTTGTTGTAATGGCGGAAGACACTTGTATGGTTGAAGTCGCAAGATTCTTTATGAACTTCACAAAGAACGAATCCTGCGGTAAATGTGTTCCGTGCCGTGAAGGTACAAAGAACATGCTAAAAATTTTAGAAAAGATTGTAGCAGGCAAAGGTGAAATGAAAGACCTTGAAACTCTTGAAGAATTGGCTTATACAGTAAAAGACGGTTCTCTATGCGGTTTAGGTAAAACAGCACCAAATCCGGTACTTTCAACACTAAAATACTTCAGAGATGAATACGTTGCACACATCAGAGATCACAAATGTCCTGCAGGTGTATGTACCGCAATGAAGAAAATACAAATCAACCCTGAACTATGTAAAGGTTGTACGAAATGTGCAAGGACTTGCCCTGTTGGAGCAATCGAAGGAACTGTTAAGAACCCTCATAAGATTGACCAATCAAAATGTATTAAATGTGAAGCTTGCTTGAACGCATGTCCATTCAAGGCAATAAGTAAAGAGTAGGAAGGGTGTAGAGGTAAATATTATGACAGAAGAAAAGAAAACATTAATAATAGAGGGAAAAGAAGTAGAATTTACTAACGAACCTAACCTGCTTGAAGTAATCAGAAAAGCCGGAATGAACGTTCCAACATTCTGCTATAGACCTGATTTAACATCATTTGGCGCTTGCAGAATGTGTGTTGTAGAGGTTGAGTATCCAAACGGAAGAAAAATGATTAACTCATCTTGTACAATGCCGCCAGAAGCAGGAATTAAGGTTAAATTAAATACAGAAAAAACAAGAAGAATCAGAAAAACCGTTTTGGAACTTCTTCTTGCAAACCACGACAGAAAATGTCTGACTTGCGAAAGATCAGGTGATTGTGAATTGCAAAAATATTCGGAAGAATATGGCATCACAAATATCAGATATGCGGACAAAGACGAATTTTTGCCAATAGATGACAGCAGTCCGTCAATAGTCAGAGATCCAAACAAATGTATATTATGCGGAGCTTGCGTAAGAGCTTGTACGGAATTTCAAGGCCATTCTGTTTTAGGCTTTGCAAACAGAGGATCAAAAACTGTTGTTCAGCCTATGAACGGAAAACCTTTAGGACAAGTTGATTGCGTAAACTGCGGTCAATGTGCGGCAGTATGCCCAACAGGCGCTTTAACAATAAAATCCAACATAGATGACGCTTGGAATAGAATAACAAACCCTGAAATGAAGGTTGTTGCTCATATAGCTCCGTCAGTTCGTGTAGCATTAGGCGAAATGTTCGGGCTTGAACCGGGTGAAAACACTATCGGAAAAATCAATGCAGCTCTTAGAAAAATCGGGTTTGATATGGTGTTTGACACAAACTTCGGTGCCGATTTGACTATTATGGAAGAAGCAACCGAATTTTTAGGCAGAGTAAAATCAGGGGAGAATTTACCTTTGTTCACCTCTTGCTGCCCTGCTTGGATTAAGTATTTGGAAACAATGCACCCTGAATTATTGAAGCACTTATCAAGCTGTAAATCACCTATGTCAATGCAATCACCGGTATTGGTTGACTTACTGCCTGACAAATTGGGTGTTGCAAGAGATAACTTGACCGTAGTTGCGATAATGCCTTGTACCGCGAAGAAATTTGAAGCTCTTCGCCCTGAATTATCACAAAACGGCAAACAAGATACTGATTTTGTTCTGACGACAAAAGAACTTGGCAGAATGATAAGAAGTGCAGGCATCGACTTTGCAAACCTTGAGCCTGAGCAAGCAGATTCTCCTTTTGGAGAATATACAGGTGCAGGCACAATATTTGGAGCATCAGGCGGTGTCGCAGAAGCTGCAGTCAGAACTGCCTACAAATTTGCAACAGGCGAAGAACTTCAAGATGTAGATATAAAAGCAATGCGAGGAACTTCTGAACGCTGCAAAGATGTTGAACTTGATCTTAAAGGCACAAAGGTTGTTGTAAGAGTTGTTTCAACATTAAAAGAGGCAGAAAAATCACTTCAAGAAATTATAAACGGAACTGCAAAATTCCAAATGCTTGAAGTTATGGCTTGTCCAGGCGGTTGTATCAACGGCGGAGGACAACCTAGAAGCTGCGACAATTCAAAGATTAAAGAAAAACGTGCCGCAGGCCTTTATAAAGAAGATAAAGAACTTAATTTGAGAAAGTCTCATATGAACCCATCAGTTCAAAAGCTTTATCAGGAATTTTTGGAACATCCAAATTCTCATAAAGCACATGAGATTTTACATACTGTGTACACAGACCGATTTAAAAATTCATATAAAGATGTACAATAAGTAACAAAAAAGGAGGCTTTTTGAAGCCTCCTTTTTTTAAAAATAAACAAATTATTTTTTCTTAGTTGTTTTCTTTGCATCATTTTTTACAACATTGATAACTTCTTCAGTAATATCAGTTGTACCGTATAATACAACGTCTTTGGAAACAACCATATCATAGCCTTTTAGCTTAGCTTGTTCAGAAATTACTTCAGAAATTGATTTTTCAATAACCTTCAATTTTGAAGCATAGTCTTTTTCTAGAGCTTCCCTTTTTGAAATATATTGTTTGTCATATTTTTCTGCAAGTGCTTGTTTTTTCTTTGTATCAGTAACTGCAGCTACATCTTTTTTAGCCTTGTCAATAAAGGCTTTAAATTCCTTAGCCTTAGCTTCTTGATCTTTCTTTAATTGTTGAACTTGACCTGAGGATGCAACAACCTTTTGTACATCAACAAATGCAACTTCAGAAGCAAATGCAGTATTAAAAGAAAGTCCTGCAACAATACCGGCTACTACTGCTAAATTTCTAATTTTCATAATTTCTTCCTCTCTACTCTATGTATATGATTTTTCATAAAAAAAATCGAACAATATATTGAATATTATATTACAATGTTTACATAAACGCAATAATATTATATAATATTGTACAGGTGAATATATTTTTTTGCTAAAAAATGAATTTTTGTAAAGTAATTGTAATAAAAATTCAAAAAGGCTTTATATTTACTTGTTATGTAGGACAATAAAGACAACTGGACTTATTTATTTATTTATAACATTATAGAAGGTAATAATTACAATGAAAAAGGTGATCACAAAAAAACAATTATTAGGCACAGTTCTGCTGCTTTCTGCCTTTTGTATGCTTACCCCGGCATCACAAGCTTTTGATTATAATACGATGGAAGCAGACAGAATTAACCGTACAACCGGCGGAAATATGCGCCACGACACAGATAATATGCTCTACGACAAATACCGCAGAGACGTAGATGAAGACTATGTCAACTATAGCCGTAATATGATTGACAGAACAATCAGGGGTACAAACGGTGAAAGTACTATCATCCAAGGCAAAGGCAATTGGGATCAATATAACACAGAAAGCGGAGGAGCAATCCAAGGTCAAGTTTCAGAACTAGATTCAAAAGGAATATTTGTAAATACTATTGAAGTCGCAGCATCAGAAATATTGACAAAAGAAGAAATATCATCAGTAATTTCAAAATATACAGGCAGAAACCTGTACATTACGGATATTCAACAAATGATTGATGAGTTAAACGACTTATACAACCAAAGAGGCTTTGTAACAGCAAGAGCATTTTTGCCGGAGCAACAAGTTTCTGACGGTTCAATATACGTTGGTTTGATGGAAAGCCGCATTGGTAAAATCAACGTAAACAATAACAAATGGACAAAAACAAACTATATCAAAAAAAGATTGCCTGAAAAAGAGGGTGAACTGTTTGATATCGTACAACTTGAAAAAGACGTACTTGATTTTAACAGATACAACGAAGGTGTAAGACTTACTGCAAACCTTAAAGCCGGCGAAAAAGAAGGTACAACTGATATCGACTTGAACGCAGATGAAACATTCCCATTCCACTTGATTGGTGTTATGGATAATGCCGGCAGAAGAAGCACCGGTTCACTTAGAGGTGGCCCTATGTTCATTGCAGACAGCTTATTTCACGTAAGAGATAAAATGAGCCTAGGTGCATACTTTAGTGGCGGAGCAATAAGCCCATTCTTTGATTACAACGTTCCTGTAAACAAACATGACGGACGTATTGGGTTCAGCTATTCCTCTACGTTTGCAAAGGTTAAATGGGGCCCTCAATACTTGAGAGATCTCAACCTGAGAAGTAGATCTTACATATATTCATTGTACTACTCACAACCAATCATAAGAAAATCAGACTTTGAACTTAAAGGATATGGTTCATTGAACTATAAACGTGCTTGGGCAGGTTCTAAAACCCTTAAAGAACTTGGTTGGAATCACGGAGAACTTACAAAAGACCAAGTTACAAGTATCGACTTAGGTTTGGGTTTGAGAAAGGATACAAAACGCGGTATTTGGTACTTGAACCAAGATGCATCAATGGCTATACCGATTTTTGATAGTGCATCAAGCTACTTCAAATATTCAGGAAGCTTATTGAGATTACACGACTTTTCACACGGTGTTATTGGTCAATTGAGAGCCAACTACCAAATTATACCAAACAGCAAATATATTCCATACTTGGATCAATTCCAAACAGGTGGTTTGGTAACAGTTAGAGGTTATTCTGAAGGTATATTGATGGGTAAAAACGGTTACTTCACAAGTGGTGAATTAATGTTCCCATTACTGCCAAGACAAATAACAAGTCCTAGAACCGGTGAAAAGATTCCGTTCATTGGGAATTACGTAAAGGGTGTCGTATTTGCAGACCACGCAGGTGTATTCCCTTATGTAAAACAAGACGTATATGACGGAAGTTACTTCTTAGCATCAATCGGTATGGGTTTAAGAATTCAATTACCTGGCGATTTGAGCGCAAGACTATATTGGGGCTATCCGCTTATCAACAACAGATACGAAACGGACAGAAAGATGGGTCGTTTCCACTTTGAACTTACGCTTGAACCAAACATCGACAAGCTGTTAAAATCAAGATCTGTTGCATCAAAGGTAGTACCTCAGGTCGAAAAAGAAGTACAAGCCGAATATGTTAATAACTATCCGGATATTAGACACTACGACTACTTCTTAGATGGCGGCGGTGCTCTATAAAGAATAGATTCAATGAGGGAACTGAAAAGTTCCCTCATATTTTAAAAATACAAGAAGGGATTATGAGTAAGGGAATATTTATAACGGCAACGGGGACAGATGTCGGAAAAACTTATGTATGCGGATTATTAGTAAAAAAGATTAGGGAAAGCGGAATAAACTGCGGATATTACAAACCTGTACTTAGCGGGCTTGAGGAAATTAACGAAGAATTGATACCCGGAGACTGCAAATGGGTTGTCGACACGGCAGGAATAAGCATTGATCCGATGGAATGTGTGACATATGCTTTTAAGCCTGCGGTATCCCCGCATTTGGCATCAAGAATTGCAAACAGGCCAATATCCGTTGACAAAATAAAAGAAGAATTCAACAAAAGGAAAAAGCTATATGACTATATAGTAGTTGAAGGTGCCGGCGGCATAACGTGTCCTTTCAGAATGGAAGCTGACGAACAGATTCTGTTACCTGATATAATAAAAGCATTAAATTTAGATATAATAATTGTAGCACCTGCGGGCTTGGGAAGCATAAATTATGCTCTATTAACCTGCGAATACGCAAAACAGGCAGGAATTAATGTCAAAGGAATCATACTAAACGGCTATGATGAAAAAGACTTTATGCACAAAGACAACAAAGATTGTATCGAAAAACTCTGCGGCGCAAAGGTTATTGCGACCGTCAAAAAAGATGAAAAAGACATTAATATAGAAAACCAGCTTTTATTGAATACATTTAAGGAGATATAGATAGATGAACAATTGGGCAGAAAGAGATCTAAAATACATATGGCATCCTTGCTCTCAAATGAAAGACTACGAAGAATTGCCACCGATTGTAATAGACCACGGCAAAGGAGTAAATTTGTACGATATTGAGGGAAACAAATATGTGGATGTCGTCAGCTCATGGTGGTGCAACCTTTTGGGACATTGCAACCCAAGAATTAATAACGCAATAAAAAAACAGGTAGATACCCTTGAACACGTGATTTTTGCAAACTTTACCCACAAAACAGCAATAACACTATGCGAAAAATTATCAAAAGTCTTGCCGGAAGGACTTTGCAAATTCAATTTTACAGATAACGGATCTTCTGCCATCGAAGCCGCAATGAAAGTTAGCTTCCAATACCACTACCAGACAGGCAATCCTCAAAAGAAACGATTTATGGCACTATCCGATGCTTATCATGGGGAAACCATAGGGGCATTATCCGTTGGCGCACTGGATTTATACGCGGAAATATACAAGCCTATTTTACTTGATGTTGTAAGAATTGATGGCCCTGATTGCTTCAGATGCCCATACGGAAAATGCAGGGACAACTGTGCGTGTGAATGTTTTGAAAAAGCAGAAGAAAGCTTTAAAAAATACGGGGATGAAACAGCCGCAATACTTGTAGAACCGCTATTGCAGGGTTCTGCCGGAATGAAAGTTTATCCGCCGCTTTATTTGAAGAAACTAAGAGAATTATGCGACAAATATAATGTCCACCTTATTGCAGATGAAATAGCAACAGGATACGGCAGGACAGGTAAAATGTTTGCCTGCAACCATGCCGGAATATCACCTGATATAATGTGCCTTTCAAAGGGTCTGACCGGCGGTTATATGCCAATGGCGCTTTTTGTCACAACCCAAAAAATATATGATGCATTTTACGCTGATTACAACGAAGGCAAAGCTTTTATGCACAGTCACACATATAGCGGGAATCCGCTTGCCTGCTCTGCCGCAATAGAAGTTTTGAATATACTTGAAGATGAAAAAATTATTGAAAAAGCCAACGAAAAAGCAAAATATTTTACAAAAATAATTAAAGATAAATTTTTACCTTTAGAAAATGTCGGAGAGGTGAGAACAATAGGTCTAATCAACGCAATTGAGCTTGTCAAAGACAAGACCAGCAAAGCACCTTTTGACAGCAGCCTTCGTATAGGCTACCAAATATACAAAAAAGCACTTAAAAAAGGTGTTCTTTTAAGACCTCTCGGCAACGTAATCTACTTTAACCCGCCCTTAATAATCGAAAAAGAAGATATGGATTTTGTAACAAACGTTGCTCTACAATGCTCATGTGAAGTTTTAGACAGCATAAATAACGACTGATCATTAAATGTACTCCTTACACTTTTAATACACTATACACCCTCAATTGGCATTGGAACAATGTCGTGACATCTGCGTCTTTTATTTTACAGTGGTCTTATCTTTCTGCCTTTAGTTCATCCCAAATGCTTGGAACAACTACAAGTGCGGTATAAACGATAAAACCAAAGAGGATTAAGTTGATTGCATCCATTTCTTAACACTCCTTTTAGTCACATATAGATTATGCCCATTTCGGACAAAAAAATAACATAAAATGTTAAAAATTTTTACAGGATTTGATATAATGGAAGATATGAAAAAGAAACTAAAAAATTTATTTGATAACCTATGTTGCTCACAATGTAAAAACGGATTTGATGAAAATTCAATAACCGTAAGCAGAGAAGAAAAAGGATTATTAGTAACCCAACTCAAATGCCAACACTGCGGCAAGAGTTTTGGGATAGCTTTTTTAGGGCTTAGCCCTGACAATATTAAAAAAGAACCGCTAGAGGTACAACAAGGGTCTGAGCCAATAGACTATGATGATGTTATAGATGCCCACAGATTTATTAAGAATTTAGACGAGCATTGGCAAGACTACTTAAAATAGTATACCTACAATGGTTGCTGACATAAAGCAGGTCAGTGTACCGCAAATTAATGCTCTCAGTCCAAGTCTTGCAAGATTACGTTTCTGGTTTGGTGCAAGTTCTCCAATACCACCTATTTGTGTTGCAATTGAACCAAAATTACCGAAACTGCATAATGCAAAACTTGCAATCAGGAAACTCTTTTCAGACAACATTTGTGGCATATTAACCAAATCCACATAGGCAACAAGTTCGTTCAATACAATTTTTGTTCCCATCAAACTTCCGACCGCAGTTGCCTCACTCATCGGAACACCCATAAGGAATGCAAATATTGCAAATATTTTACCCAGAATCATTTTCAAAGATAAACTTGACAAATCCATACCAATAAAACTTGTTATATGCAAATATTTAACAATTAACGTACCAATACCGCCTAAGATCCAATCGATAAAGGCAACAAGAGCAACTATTGCCAATACCATAGCAATAACGTTGATTGCAACCTTCATACCCTCAGAGGCACCTGATGATATAGCTTCAAAAACGTTTGCATGTGTGCGTTTTCTCTTACTTACTTTTATTTCAAAATTCTGACTTGTTTCGGGAGTATTAACCTCGGGATAAACAATTTTTGAAATTACCAATGCACCCGGAGCAGCCATAATAGACGATGCCAAAACGTATGATGCAGGAATACCCATTCCAATATAAATAGGCATCATAGCACCTGAAATACACGCCATACTGCCTGCCATTGAAGCCAATAGCTCAGATCTTGTTAATTTTGCCAAATACGGTCTAATCATAATTTGTGCAACTATTTGACCTACAAATGAACTTGCAACCGCAGAAAGAGCTTCTGCACCTGATACTGAAAGGAGTTTATTCATCCCTTTGCCGAGAACCGCAACGACCCTTTGCATAATTCCGTAATAATAAAGAATATTAACCAATATCATCATAAAAATGATTGAGCTTACAAGCTGCAGAGCAAATATATTGGTACTGAATATTTCTGTCCATTTTGCATCCATCAAACCGCCAAACACAAATTGACCGCCTTCGTTTGCGAAATCAAGAATTTTTTGAATTAATTCGCCGATATACAAAAACATAGTCCTGCCAAAAGGCACTTTGAACACAAATACAGCAAGCGCTATCTGTAAAATAAAACCAGTAACAACAGTTTTGTAATTAATAGCTTTCCGGTTGTTAGACATAAGAAAAGCTATTGCAAATATAAATATAATACCGAATAATCCAAAAAATCTGTCCATATTAACCCTCTTTTATAAAACAATTATACAAAAAACACAGAGTTTTTTGCTCTGTGTTTTCAAAAATGTGATAAAAATTAATCTATGCGGCAGTCGCTATATCCGGAAGTTTTCTGCGGCTGTAACCGAGCTTATCTGTATATTCATATATAGGACCTTTACGACCTGCTCTTGCCCAGCTAAAGTCTATATTCAAGTCATTCATAATCATATTTTGATAAGATTGTTGATCATCAAAATACATATGTAACGCTTTAACTATTGTATTATAAACTGCATCTTCGCTGATTTGAGGAGCAAGGAAACCTGTCTTGCCATCTTCAACAGTATCATGGTAACCTCCCGTATCAGTTGCGATAATCGGTGTACCTTTTGCAAAGCATTCACCTTGGGTCAATCCGCATGGCTCAAATGTTGACGGTGCACAGAAATATGTGCTTACAGCCATAATTGCAGGGTTTGGCATATTACCTTTTAATGCAAACACACGTTCAACACGTTCTTTGTTTTCTCCATATTCAGGGTTTTTCAAGGCTTCCAAATGACCAACTTCTTCTGCTGATTCAGGAGGTCCTCCAACAAGGAAAAACGGTTTTGGTTTGTCTCCGAATTCCTTATCCCAATTATCAAACAATCTGAAGATTGCACCCTTCAACAGAACAAGTCCTTTTTGGTCTGTTAATCTGTGAGCGAAAGATAATAAAGGAGCATTTACAAATTCTTCTTCTGAAATATCTTTTCTACCGACAGACGGGTTAACAACTTCTAATTTTTCTATTGAATTGTCAAACATTGGTTTTATAAACGTATGATAAAATCTGCGTTTATTCTCCGCTCTAAATTTCATAATTTGTTCAATGTTGCTATTCTTATCATATTCCTCAAGCACCAGACCTTTAACGTAGTTGTTAGATGCCACTTTATGCATATTGTGTTTTACAAGGTCAGTACCGTTAATAATACCTTCTATTGTTCCGGTAGCTTTACGCCTTGCAAGAAGTGGCTGCGTAATACCTGATTGATACACATCATTAACTATTTCATTAGAATAGTTCTTTGACACAGGGACAAACCAATCTGCCAATGCTATACCATGGAACAGAGAGTTGAATTGCTTGTCAGAGGTTGTACGTTTGAGAAGAATTGTGTTGCACAAATCTTCATTTTCAATACCGCTATGCGCATTTTCTACAATACCCATCGCATACTGACCGTACAATGTATTTATAATATTTTGAGCTACATTGTTGTTTGCTTTGATATCACCATTGTTTGCCTGATTAGAAGCGCCTTGAACCTTCAAGTTGTGGCCAATCATCAATAACGGCATATTAGACAATGCATCAAATACATTATGTCCTATTTCATTATAATTATACTGCATCGGAGCTTTATATCTCATTAAACCTGCCATTGTACCTGCATGCCAATCATTCAATATCATTGAATTTGGAGCTTTAAGCTCGCTGTATGCAGCATATTTTGTAATATAAGGATGAGAGGATAAAGGTTCATCCAAAGCTTCCGCAACTTTAGCCTGAGCTAACTGATAAACGGCTTTCGTAAACACTGCAAATTTTTCTGGTTCATCAACACTTGTAGTTGAATCATAAATTGCACCTTTAAAGCTTTCATTACGAACAAATATCAGTTTCTTACCATCTTCTTCTGACACATAAAACTCTACTTTTTCAGGCTTTTGCTGACCGTTTTTGAACACATCAACATTCATATCGGCCATTTTTCTTAAGTTGAATGTTTTACCGTTG
>JBGUSD010000130.1:0-8024 GCA_045132355.1 Candidatus Gastranaerophilaceae bacterium | reverse complement strand
GAATTCTACACTGACAGAGGTTATATTGCCGGATGAAAAAACGGTTACGCTAAAACCTTATGATATGAAGATTTGTCCGGTAAATTTGAGATTAATGGGTTGTGAAATTGAATTTTCTGACATTGAAATATTTGCAAGACTGCAAAAAGATAATGAAGAAGTTGTCTTTATGCTTACAGACAAAAATGCAAATATGTATATTAAAAATCACGGAATAATTTCAGGTGACAGAAATGATTATGAAAACTTTACTTTTGAAAAAGACGGCAAAACAACCCAATTTGTATTTTTAACGAAACGACTTTCAGATAAAAGCTGGTTTTTAAAAGACAAAATGATTTTTAATGCGGATTATGTTTTGCCAAACGGAGCTGCAGCGGTTGAAAGAAGCACAGAAATTGCATACTTTGACATGGAACACAAATTTGCAAAAAAATTCTGTGCGGTAAACAAATTCGGGGATTTTTCAAAACCTGAAATTGTTGAAATTTCCGATATAGATTTTTGTTCTCCGGAAATTGACCTGCACTATGACTATTCAAAATGGAAAAAGATAGGTGCAAAAACGGATGCACTTTCCTGCGGATTGTATAACGAATTTGTTTGGTACAAAGGCCAAATACCAAACAATCTGACAGAAATTACACTGAGTGCAAGACATCTTTTTGCTGTTTATATCAACAGTAGAGAGGTTTTGAACAGAAACAGCTATAAGCTTGAAAAATTGCAGGAAGTTCCCGAAACAATTTCTATACCGCTGGATAAGACTATTCTTAATCAGGATATAAATGAATTGACTATCTTAGTTCAAAATCTCGGTTTTGATAAAGGTTTTTCAGGTGATACAAATAATCCTAGAGGGCTTGTTGTGTTTGATACACAACCGGACATTCCTGTTGAATTTTATGCGTGTGAAAGACTTTCAATAGAACGCGGTGATACAAGAGAAAGTGATAATCCGTATCTTACAAAAATAACGGTTAACTTTGATGTCGATTTTCAAGATGATGTTACTTTTGCAAAATATCTTTCTCTGGAAAATTTCTGGTACAGAAGGGCAACAATCTTTTTGAACGGGATTAAAATTGGTCGTTACATAAAAAGAACTCACGTTCAGGATAAATTCTATCTTATCAATGAATTCTTAAAACCTCACAATACTTTGGAAATTGTTATTTGGGAAAAAGACAGAAATATAAAATCGCCATGGGGCTTTAAATCTGATATGAAAAATGTTATAATACAAATAGGTACACAAAAAATGTATCAGATATTTAAATAGAAGAACAGAGGTCAAGAAGGCAAGAGGTCAAGCATAAAAGCCTGTCTTCCTGACATCCTGCCCTCCGGTCTTCGAAGAGCGAAGCGAGGTATTATGGTTGTTGTTCCGGAGTTTCTTATTAAAAGGATTTACAAAAAAGGATCACTAAAAAAACTTGACGATGGTGCAAGTGTTGTTTTGAAAAACGTTCTTGGTCCCGGTTTTATCAGCGGTTTTAATTACGTTAAAATTAATGATGTTGTTTTTGAGGCAAAAGATGTTAAATTTATAACAAACGGTCAGGAGCTTTTGGGAACAGATGTATCCGAGGCTAATCCTGTTGCGTTCAGGCTAGGACAGGAAGGAACTCTTGTTATGTCCGGCAAACCATGTCTTGTTGACGGAACGAATAAAATTTTAATAGAGGCTATGAATCCTGAAGCCGGAAAAGTTCAATTATCCGTTGAAGACATTGTATGATATAATATAGCCAATGAACGATAAACTGAAAGAAAGCTTAAAACTTTTGCCGTCTTTGCCGGGTTGTTATCTTTATTACAATAAAGATAACGAAATTATTTATGTCGGCAAAGCAAAAATCCTTAAACGCCGTGTAAAAAGTTATTTTAACAAAAAACACGATAGCGTAAAGGTTAATGTGCTTGTATCTCAGATTGACCATTTAGAATATATAATAACAAACACAGAAGTCGAAGCTCTTATTTTAGAAAGTCATTTAATCAAAAAACATCAGCCAAAATACAACATATTGTTGAAAGATGATAAAAAATATCCGTATTTTTTGATTACAGAAGAAGATTTTCCAAGAATATCCATTGTAAGAAAAAAGAATATGAACCCGGAAAAAGGCAGATATTACGGGCCCTATACGGATATTAGGGCAATGCACTCAACCCTTGATTTTTTGAAAAAAATATTTCCGTTAAAACAGTGCAAAACTCCAAAATTTAAAGATAGACCCTGTCTTTATTATCACATAGGCAGATGTCTTGCACCATGTCAAAATTTGGTAACAAGCGAGGAATACAAAGCGGTTGTTCATCAGGCGGAATTGTTTTTATCAGGTAAACAGTCAGAATTAATGAAACAATTAATGGAGCAAATTCAAAAATATTCCGACAGTTTACAGTTTGAAAAAGCTGCAAGATTAAGAGATAGCTACTTAGACTTGAAAAAAACTCTTGAAAAACAAAAAGTTGTCTATGAAAATACAAAACTGAATGAAGATATAATATCATTAATTGCAGACGATGGAATATTTGCAATAGTTATTATGATGGTTAGAGAAGGCCGCTTGATTGATAAAAAAGATTTTGTATATGATGTTGAAGAAGCGGACAGAACAGAGTTTTTCAGAACATTTTTCAAGGAATATTATAGTACCCTAACTCTGGGCTATCCTGACAGAATAGTTTCAAATGAGCTTGAGGCTGTTGGAGACAAAGCATTATATGAGGAATGGCTTGAGATTTTGGCACAAAAGAAGGTCAAAATAAGTTACGGCAAATCTGCGCAGGGTAAAGAACTTCAAATGCTTGCAGACAAAAATGCCGAAATTGTTTTGAAAAATGCAAAAATAACCAAAATGTCAAAAATAGGGGAAGATTTCAATGAAATCGGGTCTTATTTGGCAGAAAAGTTAAAACTAAAAAATTTCCCTCACAGAATGGAATGCTACGATATATCGCATATTCAAGGAACAAATACGGTCGCTTCTATGGTTGTTTTTATAAACGGAGTCCCGAAAAAATCCGAATACAGAAAATTCAAAATTAAGACAACAGAAGGAAAACCCGATGACTTTATGTCAATGAAAGAAGTTTTGACAAGAAGGTTATCAAGACTTGGTGAACCAAAATGGGAAAAGCCTGACCTGATTATAATTGATGGCGGAAAAGGTCAACTGTCAAGTGTTATGCAGATTATAGAAGAACTTGGCATAAAAGACATTGATGTTGTAAGTTTGGCAAAACGTATGGAAGAAGTCTTTTTGCCAAAACAATCAAAGTCGGTTCTGCTGCCAAGAAATTCAAGTGCATTATTTGTTTTTCAAAGAATAAGAGATGAAGCTCACAGGTTTGCAATAACGTATCACAGAAATTTGCGTTCAAAAACAATGGTTAAAAATAAGTAAATTATTCATCATAAGATGTTGCTTTACCCTGATTTGCTTCAGCCATTTGCCATAATTCTCTTAAATCACTAATAACAGAACTTTTCATAACCCAACGCAAGACATATCTATCATCGGGTCCAAGCCCGCCGGAAACCTTTTCTCCGGTTTGTATATTGTATACAACTTCAGAAATCCCAAGAGTTATTTTAACTTGGGGGATTTTGTTTAGTCTGGGATCTAAAACCTCAAGTTTAAGATTATTATATCTGTATCTGTTAACAAAGTCCTGGTTATGTGCGTCTGATTGAACATTTATGATGAATTCTTTTAAATCTCTGGTCAAATCGTTTGCTGTTTTTCCCATATTCTTCCTTATATTAATTATTTAAACTATGTATCGGGGCAGGAATCCTGCCACCTCTTCTTACAAAATTCTCACTGGATAATTTATTTATACCCATAATAGGGGCTTCTCCTAACAGTCCGCCGAAAAATACTTTATCCCCTTCTTTTTTTATCGGGATAACTCTTACAGCTGTTGTTTTCTTGTTTATCATACCAATAGCCATTTCATCTGCGATAATTCCGGCAATGGTTGTTGAGGGAGTATCTTCCGGAATTGCAATCATATCAAGTCCGACAGAGCATACAGAGGTCATAGCTTCAAGCTTATCAAAGGTTAGAAAACCATTGTTTGCAGCCTCAATCATGCCGGCGTCTTCTGATACAGGAATAAATGCACCTGATAAACCCCCAACATGAGAGCTTGCCATAATACCACCCTTTTTAACGGCATCGTTCAGCATAGCAAGAGCCGCTGTTGTTCCGTGTGCTCCGGCATGTTCAAGCCCCATTGCCTGAAAGATTCCTGCAACACTGTCACCTTGTGCAGGTGTTGGTGCAAGAGAAAGGTCAACAACTCCAAAAGGTATATCAAGTCTTTTTGCAAGTTTTCTTCCGATAAGTTCGCCTGTTGAGGTTATTTTATATGCAATGTGCTTAATTTTATTCGCCAAAGCGCTCATATCGGCATCTTTTGGCATTTCTTCTATTGCCGCCCTAACAACACCCGGACCTGAAACCCCAACGTTTAAAGCACATTCACTTTCTCCATATCCGCAATATGCGCCGGCCATAAACGGGTTATCACTTGCCGAATTACAAAATACAACTAGTTTTGCGGCTCCTATACCGTCTTTGTCTTTGGTTAATTCTGCGGCTTTTTTTATGGTGTCAGCCATTTTCAAAACGGCATCCATGTTTATACCAGCTTTTGAGGATGCAACGTTGACGGAGGCACAAAGTCTTTCGGTTTGTCTTAATGCTTCAGGAATTGCATCTATAAGCATCTCATCGCCTTTAGTAAATCCTTTTTCAACAAGCGCCGAAAATCCTCCTACAAAATTAACTCCAACGTCTTGTGCTGCTCTGTCAAGGGTTTTTGCGATTTTTACATAATCAGGATTTTTGCATGATTCTCCGATAATTGATATTGGTGTGACAGAAATCCTTTTATTTATTATTGGAATTGAATAATCATTTTCCAAGTCATTCGCGTACTCAACGAGGTTTTTTGCATATTTGATTATTTTATTATAAATATTTTCGCACAGTTTATCCGTATCGTCACAGATACAATCACGCAAGCTTATTGCCAGCGTAACCGTTCTGATATCAAGATTATGCAGTTTTATCATGTTAATAGTTTCAATTATCAGATTTTCGTTAAGCATTAAAACCCAAGTGCCTCTTTAATATCCCAACGTTTAACTGTTAGTTTTAACTCTACACGACGACTTTTTGAGTAATCTTCTTTGCCGCTTTCATCAAGAATAGGTTCGTTGAAACTTTTGCCTTCTACAATTAACATTTTCCTTAACGGTTCACTATATGTTTTGTTATAACCTGTATTGAACATATATTCTGCAACAGAATTTGCTCTCTTTAGGCTCAATTCCATATTTCTTGTGAATTGTGCCTCTTTGGTTGCAAGTCCGGAGAAAGTTTGAGAATCGGTATGTCCTTGAACAACAATATTTTCAATACCGTTAACCAAATCTTCCTTTGAAAATATTGTATCAACATAAATCGGAATCAATTTGTCCAGATAAGCTTTACCTTTCGGTGACAAAGTCCAACTGTTAACCTCAAATAATTCAAGATCAGAGATTTTAATATCCCCCGTCATTTTATCAACTTGTGCGGATATATTTTCTTGTTCAAGTTTTTTGATTATTTCTTCAGATGCTTTCAACTGCTCTTGTTTTTGGTGAACAGAGTTTTGTGAAAATCCTGTCATAGCAAGGACAAACATTGTCATAAAGATGATTGCCAAACCTAACATAAGGTCTGACATTGTCGTCCAGAATACGTTATTATCGCCGCCTATATCGGATTTTTTTCTAGAAGCGCCTATTGCCATAAATTACCTGCTAAAATAAATTATCCACGTCATCGTTACCATTACGGCCGATGCCTTCTTTAAGTTCTTTGTTCATTTGGTTCAAGCCAAATATTAAATTTTCCAAGTATGGAACGATATTTGTTGCAATACCTGAGTTTAATGCTGTTTTGAATGAATTTGGCATAGAGATAATCAAGTTTGATACAGTATTGTTTTGAACTTTTGTCTCTCTCAAAAGTTCAAACAAGAATTTTTCGGAAGAAACATTATCAAACAACCTGCCAAAAGCTTCTTCTATTTTCCCGAGTAAATTTGCACACAAAAAGCTGTATGAAAATTTTTCTATTATCAAGAAGATAAGAGAAGCTCCAACCGCAAATACGGAAACTAAAGCCGCTACCTGCATGCTGCTCATCAATCCTGAAACAGATGCGATAGTCCTTTCTTGTGTTGAAAAGTCAATTTTACCGAATGCAATTGCAATGTTTAAAAAGGTAAACAACGGACCGCAACCGGTAAGGATTGTTGGCATTGTTGCAATCAGTTTGGCATTATACTTTGATGTAACAAGGGTTTCTTCGTTAAAGAAGTATAACGGATCAACCGTTGTTTGCATTGTTTGAACAGTTGAGGATACATCCTGATATGTCAGGTTATTGTCGTGTGTTTTCAGGGCAACTGATTCTGAAAACACCAACGTATTTTTAAATTCTGCCCATGCAGATGATACGTACGGATTTGCGCTCATCCATTCATCCATTTCCTTGAATCTGAAGTTCAAGTCGTTTTTATTAAAACTTGAAATAAATTCTAAAATCAATTTCAAATTCTTATTTACAGAAATATACTTTTTTAAACAGTAAACAACAGATGTAAAAAAGGCTGTTAATACAATTAATATTGGTGGATCGGTAAAAATATGATGTAGATTCATTCTCTCTCCTTTATTTTGAAATTATAGCATATTGTGTTATGCGTGGCAATAGAGATAAATTTTGTAATATTACCGAAATTTACTATTATAACTTATACATTTTGGGGATTATTTCAATTTTAATTACATTTAAAATTCAAGTATAACAGGAGAAGTATTATGGAAAACATTTTCTGTAACCGTCTGGAAATGAAAAATATCAACAAGGACATCGTTGATTGGCTTGAAGATATTATAGAAGAGAACAACAGTCGGATCGAAAAGAAAGAATGGAAAAGTAAATATAACAGTTATGTGGTATATGATTATGAACCGTTTTGCACAGACGGTTTTGAGATAAATTTCGTAATAACTTCACATGATCCGGCGTATTTGAATTTTATAAAATATCTTTATGATGAAAAAATTAATACAATAGAATACCTTAATAATTGCATAAATGTCTAGACCACAAGGCAATTTATAGATTTTTATTTTGAATTAATCTTTTTACAGAAAGGATTTACAACTATGAATAAAAATATTTTCTTTATTACGCTATGTCTAATTGCTTTTATAGCAGGTTATTCAATTAATAGTAAGGCTATATCCGATACAGGATACCGTGTTGCGGTTGTTGATGTTCAAGCTCTGGTTTCAAAATCATCAGAGGTTAACAGCCTGAAACTTGACCAACAAAAGAAGTTAGAAGCAATGCAGGCAACCGTTGAAAAGGCAAAAGCGGAAATCTCAAAAGAAACAAACCCGCAAAAGATTGAAGAATTGGAAGAAAAATACAGAAATGAAATAAATTCGCAAAAGCTTGCCTTAGATAATGAATATAACCAAAAACTAAAACAAATTGATACTAACATAAAATCCATTATTGTAGAGAAAGCAAAAGCTATGAAATATAGTCTTGTACTGCCAAAAAACCTCGTATTATTTGGCGGGGATGACATAACCTTAGAGGTCGCAAAATCTGTAAAATAATTAAAGGCTGCAAGTTTATCTTGCAGCCTTACTTATTTTTGGGTTTTATGTATTACTTATTAAAGTTTTTGTATCTGTAACTTAACATGCTATATGTATCTACACCGGAGGAAGAATCTGAGCCGTAAAATACAGACATATCAGTTGCTTTTTGGTTATTAAACTCATCCTCTTTTTCTTGTCTTGATGCGGAATAGCCGTAAGCGGTAATTTCTGCGCTTGTAATTCTTCCGTCGTGGTTTGTATCCATTTCGTCAAAATGTTCAAGAATTTTGTTTATTGTATCTTGAGACAGGCCAGATGTACCTGATGCAAT
>JBGUSD010000129.1:0-2989 GCA_045132355.1 Candidatus Gastranaerophilaceae bacterium | reverse complement strand
ACAGTTTTTTTGTTTTGTTTTTTTATTCTTTCAACTTCTTTGGCATTATCTCTGGCTATTTTATGGTCTAAAAATTTTTGATTTACTTCTTTTAATAACGATTCTTTAGTAATTTCAGATTCTACACAAACTTTATCTTTGTACTTAAATATAGCATTTATATGTAGCCTTACAAGTAATCTATCAAGCCAAAATTGTTCGGTTCTTGCATTCATTTTTACTTTATCTATTGCATTTTCGAAGATTGCTTTTTCTACATCTTTTGGGTTAACTTTCTCTGATAAATCCTTTGCAAAATCTGCTAATGACGACAGAGTATCAGGTATTGATCTTATAAGATAAATCACACCATCCTCAACTTTTCCATCAGTAACTTTACTTAGTTTAAAATCACACCTGCCGATAGGATTTTGCATTGAAAAAGGAAATTCCTTTTTTCCTTTTTCATACACTATTTTTGTATTTGGATGTAATTTCGACATAAAAGAATCTACGTTTTTATTTATTTCGTCGAAAATTTTACAAGACTCTCTCAATTCAAGTAGATTTACCAGTTTACCTGCGGGAGTTAAATCTTTAATCACCTCAAGATTTATATTGAATACTCTTTCAGCAAAACGATTAAATGACTTACCCCGACTTCCGTTAAAATTGGTATTGTTATTGATTGGTGTTACTTGCATTTTATTTTCTCCTATATTTATGACATACTCCTAATCTATTTGAACAATGTGCTTTAAATGCCCTATAAATGTACATTTAGTTTGCATTGGTCGCTATATTCATTAATTTTAACTATTTGACGTTTTGTTTTTTTAGATGATCTTGTTTTAGGGTTATCTATTTTTTTTATTAACTCAGCACCAGCTTGATTGAAAAACCAAAGATTAATGCCATCTTTATCCACTACTTTTATAGGATCGACCAATCTGTTTATTATGCAATGAAAATCAATATCCATATAAGAGCCGGATTGCATACTAAGTGTTCCATTTTTTTTATCAAAGTCGCCGTAACCTGATTCACCTTCAATAATTGTGATGCTTCTTCTCGCTATTGGATTTGTAATCTTAAATTCACCCCAACGTCTGATTAACCGTGTATCTGGGTGCAATAATTTCATTTGCTCTTCTAAAGTTTTAAGAGCATTGTTATAAATTTCTTTTATTCGATTAATTTCTGCTTGGCTTAATGTTCTATTATTTTCGGAGGCTATATATTTTTGGTGCTTAATCTCACCACGCATAGCTTTAGTTATCTTGCGTTTAACAGAGTAACCTACTGTACCCTTAAATCCGCTTGATGATTGATTGATTGGTAATACTTGCATTTTATTTTCTCCTATATTTCTTTCGTTTGTAATTTAGAAAAAGCATCATTCACTTTTTTCAAAAGAGTTTCTTTTGTTTCCGGCGAATCAATATTACATTTTTCTTTGTATTTTATAATCTTATTAATTTGAGGTTTTAATTTCCATTTTTCAAATATATTATCTGCTTTTTCGGCTTTTTGAATTAACTCTGAGATTGCACTGTCATAAAAGAATCTGTCAACATTTTTAGAATTAATTCTTAATAAATCTAAAGCTAAACTTCCTGCTGCAACATCATTTGACGGTAGGGGATTGCTGACCAAAATTCTGTTCTTTTCTATTTTACCTAAGTCTTTAATATTATCTGTTTGCCAAAAAATTAATTTCTTCTTTGTAATCGGATTTGTAATTTGAAGCTCTTTTACTTGTCCATCCCAGACAGTCAACTTTGTTTTTCTGTGAAGTTTGTCCATCATCAGGTTGATATTATTATGCAATTTGTTATAACTGATGTTTATAGCATTAGCTTTGGCATTAACATCATTAATCTTACTCCGATTAAATTTTTTATAGCCATTAATAAATCTGCGTGCTTTAATATCAGTATATCCTTTAAATGCTGTTGAATTGTTATTGATTGGTGATAGCTGCATATTTTTTTACTCCTTTGGTATATATTTTGTTTCACAGCCTAAATAAACTCTTTGCACATCCTCTTTAAGGCTATCTTTAGATATATTCACATCTACTAATGCCTCTTCATTGTACTTAGCTATTTTATTAACCAAATATCTTACGTACAGTTTTTTAAATATATTTCCACGCGCTGATTCTGCTTTATTTTTAAGTCCTATTAACGCAGTATCCAAAAACCATTTATTAATTTCTTTGGGCTCAATTGATTCCATATTCTTTACCCATTCATTAAGTTCATGAATATTGTTATAAAGACTTTCATTATGTATATATCCACCTCCTAAATAAGGTTCAGTTATTGTAAAATCGTGACTTAGGTGCGATGCACCATCCTTATCATAACTTAAAATAGTTTGGTTATATGTCAATGAGCCTGTTAACGGATTCTCTAAATTAAACCAATGAAAGTTCCTGTCCTTTCTATATGTTAGTTTCGTTTTAGGGTGCAATTTTGAAGTATACTCAGTTAACTTAAATCTAATATTTTCTGCCAGATTATAAACTTGGTTTAACTGTTCTTGAGTAGCAGTTTTTCCTTCAAACTTTGCTTCTCTCTTAACTCGTTTAATTTCTTCTTTTTCTAACTTGTTTACATAACGAAATACCGCACGATTTGGAAAACCGTCAAAAGACATATTAGTTGCTGATATATTTGTTACTTGCATATCCATACTCCTTAATAGTTAATTGAGATAAAAAAATTATAGTATAAAAACATACAAACAGAAATGTGTTTATGTTATTATATTTACAAATGTACATAAATAGCTAGATATGAGGAAAATATAATGACAACAGCTGAACAACAAAAGCCGCAGAATTCGGCAAAAGAACAAATAAGACAAACAAGAATACAAAAGCTTGCGGAGCTTGCTGATAAAGGGATTAATCCGTATCCTTATGTGTTTGATAAAAACGCAAACGCAGCAGACCTGCAGGAAAAATACAAAGATCTTCCGGCAGGCGAAGAAACAGAGGATT
>JBGUSD010000128.1:0-7048 GCA_045132355.1 Candidatus Gastranaerophilaceae bacterium | reverse complement strand
TATAATCCATAGGGTTTGCATTTTCAATAAGCATACGAAAGTCTGCATAAGATGATTTGACGTTACTTTGGATATAACGATTCAGAGCTATCGCATATTGATTGTGAATATCATTTTTTGTGAGAGTGGCTCTTTTGGGAGCATTATATACATCATGCTCAATAGGCGTTGACGGTTCGAGCGGATTTGCAGGCTTTATAAGGTCGTTAATATCTATTGCCTGAGCACTTGACACCCCGACGAACAGACTTAATATTAACATAATCCATTTATTAAACATCTGCACCCTACTAATTGTAATAATGATTAAATAATTCTACTATATCTTGCGAACTTTGACCATTTATGAAGTTATAAATATCAAGAAGATTATATTGACTCAAAAGTTCCCTATCCTCATCTTTGAATACAATGTGGCTCTCTGTAAGGAACACATCTATTATTTTATCAAGCGGAATTGCCAAAAATACATCCACAAGACTTTTATCAAAATGTGAACCCGAATCATTTATAAGAATTCTGATAACATTTACAATAGGCATCTTATCACGATAATGACGCTTTGAAGTTATTGCATCAAACACATCCGCAACAGCAAGAATTCTCCCGCCATAAGGAATATCCTCTCCCGCCAGGTGTCTGTAATAGCCTGTCCCGTTCCATTTTTCATGATGTGAGCAGGCAATTTCCGTTATTTGCTTGAAATCCTCGGACATATGAATGTTTTCCAAAATATCGTGTGTTATTTTTACATGTTCCTGAATGTGTTTATATTCTTCATCGGTTAATTTACCATCTTTTTGGAGAACAGCATCGCGAATTCCAATTTTACCAATATCGTGCAGAATTGCCGCCTTTTCTATTATTTCCTTATCATGTTCTTCAAGGCCTAAAGCATTAACGATAAGCATTGTGTATAATTTTACACGGCTTGAATGACCTGCAGTAATCTTGTCACGGGCATCGATAGACTTTGCAAGAGTATCAATAAAACTTTCGAAAAGCTGCTTTTGTTCCTTGTATAATTCTTTCTGCTGTTCAAATAGTTGAGCATTTTCTAACGCAATACTTGCACTCCCGCCGATTGCCACAAGCAAATCCTCGTCACTCTTTGTAAATACCCCGCCTATCTTATTCAAAACCTGAAATGCACCGATAATTTCCTGGTTATTGTTTTTGATAGGCATACACAAAATTGTTTGCGTATGGTATCCGGATTTCATATCTACATCTTTATTGAAACGAGGATCACTGTACGCATCCTGTATATTTACACTTTCTCCTGTTTGAACAACGTAACCTGCCAGACCTTTATCCGCCGGAAATCTAATTTCCTGACTTTCCATACCCAAAGCAACTTTCGACCATAATTCATTTTTATCTTTATCAAGGATGAAAACCGTACATCTGTCCGCCTGAATAGCATTTTTTGTTTCTTCTGCTATAACCTTTAACAGAACGTTTATGTCAGTCAAGGCGGTAATTGAACGGCCGATTTTTACCAGAGAAACAAGCGGATCACTTTTCATTGGCAATGAAAAATCCATACCGTTTTCAACTTGATTAATTCGTGCATTTATATAATCTGACATCAAGAATTCATCTTCATCTTTTACAAGGGCTTTAGCATTGTTATAATGTATAAGAGCCAAATCTTTATTTCTTTCACCAAAATTTATATTTCCCTGAACAATTTCGGCAAAGAGTTTTGCGGTGTTGCTTTTTGAATAATTTGCCATGTAGACAGCGTCCTTAACAGTTTGCAATATTGTTTCATAATTTGAATTGTCAATCATATACGAAGTTAATGCCGCAAGACTCATTGAAACAGAAACATAATCCGGCTGTTTTGAAACTGTAAATCTCTTTTGAGCTTCTATGAAATCACCTTTTGCCGCCTCATAGTTATTATCACTAAGACAGCTTAGTCCTTTACGTATATAATCTTTGCCCTCTGCCAAATTATCCATAAGTTCCTATCCCCTTTTTCATATTGTACAATATTTTCAAACACATGACAATTATAGTTACATTTTTTCATGAAAAATAGTTTGACTATATGAGGAAAAATAGTATAATTATGCTATCATCAAATACAGGTAAGAACAGAGGTATATTATGGCTGACAATTTTAACACAATCAAATGTCCTGCATGTCAACACGAAATGGTGAAAGTTTTCATTCCAAGAGAAGGGATCAATGTTGATATTTGCGTAAACGGATGCGGTGGAATCTATTTTGACAACAGAGAATTCAAATATTTTGATGAACAGCATGAAGATATTGATAAAATCACTGCGACCGTTGAAGGAAAAGAATTTATCAAAGTTGACGAGACATTACCAAGAACTTGCCCTGTATGCGGAGCAAGAATGGTTAAAAACTTTGCAAGTGTAAAAAAAGAAGTTCAGGTTGACGAATGCTACAAGTGTGGCGGCAAATTTCTTGACCACGATGAACTCAAAAAAATCAGAGCTCAATACGCAACGGAAGAAGAACGCAGTGCAGATATTATGAAAGAAGTTTACAGCACAGTTGGTGTTGAAATCAAACGCTTAGAGGCAGAAAATGCAGAACTTCGTGCAAAACGTTCTACTCTTAAAAAGTTATTTGATAAATTAATCTTAGGTTAATTTATATTATCAATTTTATTTTTTAATTCCTGAACCTCACTATTAAGCCTGTCTATTTCGGCTTTAACAGGATCAGGAATTTTATTATGCATCAAAACACCATCTTCATTTAAAACTTTTCGTTGTACAACACGCCCCGGTACACCAATAACAGTTGAATGTTCAGGAACATCTTCCACAACAACGGAACCCGCACCAATTCTTGTATCATGCCCGATTGTAATATTACCAAGAATTGTTGCACCCGCACCTACAACAACATTACTTTCTATTGTAGGGTGACGCTTTCCGTGTTCTTTTCCTGTTCCGCCAAGTGTTACCTGTTGGTATATCAGGACATCATCCCCAATTATTGTTGTTTCTCCTATTACAACACCCTCACCGTGATCTATAAAAAATCTTCTGCCAATCTGTGCCGCAGGATGAATCTCTATACCAGTGATAATCCTTGTAATGTATGAAATAATTCTTGGAATTAGAGGAATATGCCACTTGTATAATCTGTGAGCAAATCTGTATGCTATTAAAGCATGCAATCCGGGATAACAAAGGATAACCTCAAAAATATTTTTTGCTGCAGGATCTTTATCATATATTACCTGAATATCCTCTTTAACTTTTGAAATCCCTCTTTTAATAGTATCAAACATAAAATAACCTTTTTTCTGATAATAACATAAAAAAAGGGCCGATATATTACCGACCCGAATTAATTTTAATTTGGTATTTCTCTATATTGCGTAACCCTTTACTTCCCATCTTGCTGCTGGGAGAGTAAATGATGAACCTTGCGCATTTCTGACGGCTATTCTTATTGTAGTTGAGTTACTGACAAAGGCTGCAACCGTGAAACAGAAAGCCTCGCCACAGGCATAAACTGAATATATATCAACCGCCATAGGCAAATTAACTACATATTCAGCTGCACTTCCACCGCCAAAATAGACATTAATAATATGTCTTCCGCTTATTTCAACCCAGCCTGACTTATATCTTCTGTACGAAACATTATTTCCTTTGAATGTTTCAACTACATAATCAACATTAGATGGTAATAACCCTTTTAGTTGATTATCGTTTTTTAAATCAGACCTTGTAAGAATATCAGCAGCTCCATAACTGTTAACCGAAGATATAACACTATTTGCATCCCAAACTATATCCGCGACAGGCACGGCAAAGACTTCCTGCCAGACGCCTTCTGTTGCAGAATACTTATACCATTTGTTGTTTACAAATTTGTATGCTCCATCATTTGTTGCACTTGTATCAGAATAAAAAATTATATTTCTGTTAACAACATCAACTGTACCGTTACTGTACAGAAATAAAGAACTGTTTACATTTGCCATATTGGTGATGATTTTTGAAACATCAGAAGACAAAGTGTACTGAACACTTTCCGGCTTACCTTCGCTGTTCAAACCACTTGGAATAAGTACAACAAGCCCGTTTTTAACCGTTACGGTCTGTCCGTCATATGTTATTACACCGTTTGGCGCTTTCAAAATTACATTTGAAAGAGTTTTCGTTTTTACAAGATCAATATCCGCATATTTTTGTTCAGCTTCTTCGCTCATTGTGTGCATACTATCATTAACCTGAGCAAATCTGCTTGCAGTATTTTGTTGGGAACTTTGTATTTCTTCCGCGAGCGCAATGAAGTTTGCATTGACCTCCTGGGCTCTTGCTTTAGTTCCCGGAATAAATGTGTGTGGTATTAAAGAATTAGTCATATATGCCTTTCTACCACAACAAAAGACAATTATATGAATCAATTGGCAACAACTAATTATACCATATAGGCCAAAAATCCGTCAACTGTGATTTTTTTCATAAGATCCCAGATACCTGAACAATTTGGTTTTTGGTTTTATTTGTTCAAATAAATTTTCCATATTTGTATCCCCAACATGCCCGTCAAAATTAAGAACCGTCAAATATTCATCCATATTTTCCTTTGATGGATGAGATGCAATATATGTTATGTTTATGTTATTTTCTAAAAATGTTTTCAAAACTTCCAACAAAGCACCAGGAGTATTATTTATCGAAAATGCAATTGTTGTTTTATCATTTCCGGTAACAGGAGTGTCAAAATCGCCTATCAAAACGTATCTGGTTTGGTTTGTTTTGTCGTCGTTTATATTCTCTTTCAATATATTCAATCTGTATATTTCAGCAGTTTTTCTGTTACCGATAGAACCGTAGGTCAAATTATAATTTGCAAGACTTCTCGCACATTCACTCATGCTTGTATTTTCAACAATATTAATATTCAAAGGCATTTCCTGTTTTATAAAGTCCTGACATTTACCCAAAAGGTATGGGGTACCTATAATACCTGTTATGCTGTAAAATTCGGTTGTTCTGGACAAAAGACAATACTCTATCGGAAGAACAAGTTCTGATAATATTCTTATGTTTTGATTTTTTGCACAAATAAGACTGTCATAAGTCGCTCTCATTGTACCTTCAATGGAGTTTTCAACAGGAATTACTCCAAGGGTATAGGGATTTCTGTCAACAAAATCCACAACATCATTAATTGTTTTTAAAGAAGTTGAAAATGTATTAATACCGTATTTTTGGCAAAAAGCATCTCTTGCCATTTCGGAAAATGACGCCTCCGGTCCAAGATATGCAATATTCAATACATTTTTTATTTCCATATTTACTAAACTAGCACTTTCGGATATAATTATATCAGAAAGAGGGCTTGTATGGCAAATATTAAGTTTGGAACAGATGGTTGGCGAGCAGTAGTTGGTCAAGACTTCACGCAGGAAAATGTTGAAATCGTAACAAAAGCTATTGCAAAATACGTATTTGATAATTTTGGAATATACAAAAAAATCATAATCGGTTACGATCCAAGGAATATGGCTCGTGAATTTTCATCTCAATGTGCAAAAATATTGTCAGACATCGGGTTTAATGTTTTATACAGCGACAAAGTTATTCCGACACCTGTTTTAGCGTATAATGCTAAACACATGGATGCTTGCGCAATTATGTTTACAGCATCACACAATCCGCCGGAATATTTGGGAATCAAATTTATACCGGATTACGCAGGCCCTGCAACAAGCGATATTACAGACGAAATAGTTGCAAATTTAAATATAGATATTAAAAAAATAGCAAACGGTTCTGTTAAAGAATATGATTTTTCAAAAGCATATTTCAATCACATAAAATCGCTCATAAACTTTGATAAAATAAGAGAGTTTGGCAAAAGCATAATTTTTGACGGATTATATTCCGCAACAATAGGATATTTTGACAAGCTTTTATCTGAAGAAAACATCAAATTCAACTCGATCCATATGATGCACGACCCAAATTTTGGCGGCGGAATGCCTGAGCCGAAACCAAAATACATGACAGATCTTATTGAAATGGTAAAAAGAACACCAAATTCTGTCGGATTTGCAAACGACGGGGATGGCGACCGATTTGGAGTAATTAATGAAAACGGAGAATATGTAACACCTAATGAAATTATTGCAATATTAATGCTCCATCTGAAAAAGCACAAAAATATGGACGGATGTATTGTAAAAACCGTTGGCGCAAGCCTTATGCTTGATAAAACAGCAGAGAAATGCGGCATTAACGTCATTGAGACAGCTGTTGGATTCAAACACGTAGGCGAAGCAATGAGAAAATTCAATCCGATTATAGGCGGTGAAGAGTCAGGCGGATTGAGTATCAGAGGGCATATCCCCGAAAAAGACGGTATTTTGGCGAACTTGCTCATATTGGAAGCTATGGCATATGAGAAAAAATCTCTTGTTCGACTTCAAGAAGAGTTGTCAGAACTTGTAGGATGCAAATTCTATAATGACAGAGTTGACCTGAAACTAGAAACCAGAGAAGATATAGAAAAAGTTCTTGAAAAATTCAAAGTCGCAGAGGACTTTGCAGGCCTTAAAGTTATCAAAAAAGACTTTAAAGATGGGGTAAAACTGTATCTCGAAGATAACACAAGCTGGGTACTTGTCAGACCAAGCGGAACTGAACCGCTTTTAAGAATATATTTTGAAAGCGACAGTCCTGAAAAACTTGAAAAATTTAAAAAATAATTTAAACAGCTTTTTATATCTATCGATTGTCTAACCACCTTTTGCCAAGCCTCATTTTTTATGCTAAAATACGCATATGAAGATTTTAGGCATCGATCCTGGTATGGCTATTGTGGGTTACAGTCTCATCGAATATGACGGTGAGAATATTGAACTTTTACACTCTGGCTCTATCCAAACAGAAAAAGGAGAAAGAGAACCCAAGCGTCTGCTTGAAATATTTGAGGATATGACTTCTCTGGTCCAAAAATACAGACCGGACGAAGCCGCTATTGAAAAATTATTCTTTTTTAGAAACCAAACAACAGTTATGCCTGTAGCGCATG
>JBGUSD010000127.1:0-1487 GCA_045132355.1 Candidatus Gastranaerophilaceae bacterium | reverse complement strand
ACCTGCGGAATCAACAAAGGTTGATGTCCCAGGGGTTTCGTACATCGGAATGAATACAGGGTTGTCAATACCTAATTTTGTAAAGTTATCCTGCAAATCAACAGGAACATCTCCGAGTCCGCCAAGTTTGATTGGCTTAAACTCAGCTGTCAATGCCCAAGTTGAGCTCAACTTATCTTTATATCTGTCTTTATATGACTTAATATCAGAGAGTGTCTGTTTTGCACTTCTATCTAACCGAAGCACTGCTGCATTACGCACTGAGGACATAGCAACTTCTGATCTCGAATTATTTATTTTCTTTTCCCAGCCCGGATATCTCATAATCCACAAATCATAATATTTTTGTAAGAACTTCTGCATACTTGGGGAGACACCTGAAGTTGCAGCACCTAAAGCTTCATCTGCTCTGCTTTGTGCGGCGTTTACACGTGAATCCATACTTTCTGCTGTTGATTTTGCTTTTTCAGCAGTTGCCTGAGCAGCATTTATTTTACCATCAAGACCTTTTGATATACCATACGCATCTTCTGCTGTCTTGACAGCAATACCCGGTTTTTCCACCAAATCTTTTGCTGTAGATTGAGCAGACTCTATTTCTTTATCCGTATAGCCCATTTCTTTAAGCTCTTTTTTATTATTTTTTACGTATCCGGCAATGCCTGCACCTGTGCCGATGCCCAAAAGTACAGTTACAAGGGAATTTACCTTAGATGCCAATTTTTGCGGAGTCGGTTTTGCAGCATTTTCGGTAAGTGTTTTTATTTGTTCTGTCAATTCAGCAATGTTATGTTCCAGACCAGCGATTTGTTTTGCACCTGATTTTTTCGCAAACAAATAAGTCAACGGAACAGCAACTAAAGATGTTGCAAGGGCAATCATTCCGCTATATTCTTTCATAAAAGCTTTGAAGGATTTCTTCTTAGGCGTCTCAGAAACAAATTTGTCCTCGGCAGTTGGCTTTGTAACAGCCACAGACTCCGTAAGGGGTTTGACCGGTTCTCCCGCCTTTTAAGCAAGAGCTGCTTGTAATAAATTAGAGCTTTCAGCTTTGAAAGAAATTGGGTGTATTGTCGACATACAGACTCCTTTTTTAAACACTAAAAACCGTCAAAATATTTTTTGCTACCTTTTAATATCAAAATTGATATTTCGTTACAATATAGAGACCAAGTATGTTTTAACATAAAACGAGGCCTCAAGTCAACATCTTTCATCATGTTTCATCCGTACGCAAATTCACCGAACGCATTTTAGCGTTCTCATCGCTACCATTTTGCAAATTTTTATTGCGCTAAAGCGCATAAAAATTTGCGCCTGGCGCAAGCCGAGCAGAGGCACGAACAAAGTGAGATACGAACAACAATCAACGTAAACGTTGAGTTTTCGTTGTTGTTGTGAGTGGTGCCGTTTATTGCGAGGCGCAGCATTCCACCATAAAATTGCGCATAGAAATTTGCGCCTGGCGCGATTGTCTTGCTCGGCGG
>JBGUSD010000126.1:0-2053 GCA_045132355.1 Candidatus Gastranaerophilaceae bacterium | reverse complement strand
ATGCTAAATTAGTTCCTAAACCTTTTAGCCCTTTTATTAAAAGAGTTCAGGGATAGAATAAGAGCCTTTCCTTGATGCAATGTCTGAATCGGGTACATAAGACGAACAGACGCTCTCCCATAATGCGATAGCCTCGGTCTGAGATTCCGATAAGCTATCGCAAATATGGGTTCATATTAATAAAGAAAGGCTTAATATGGGTGAAGAAAAAACATTTAAATGTCCAAAATGCGGAAATGTTGTTAAATTAAATGATGGTCTTGGAATGATGTGGAGTTCCTTTGACAAGAGCATGTTTTATCGTCCAAAAAACAGTTTCGATCTAAATTTTTATGATGAACTCGATAAAAAAATGATTGATGAGGTACATAGATTCATTGAAGAATCGCAAGATGTTTTGGTAGCAGATGCTTATTATCAGCCATATATTTGCAAAAGATGTGGCAAAATGGAATCTAAACTGTATTTCAAAATTTATGGCAATGATAAAACATATATACCAAAATATTTTTGCGAATGCGGAAACAGATATAAAAAACTTACAGAAAAGGAACAAGAGTATTTGCATTGTGATAAATGTGGTACAGAAATGATTAAAACCGATATTTTATTTTGGGATTAATTATAAAATTCAAATGGCATTTTAAACCTGTTTTATACCCGTTTTATAATCGTTCAATATACCAATTTGACATTCCAAAATGATTAAAGTTCCAATGAAGTTCAAAATAAAAATTAAATTCCAAAGAATTGTCATCTTTGAAATTCCAAGAATATTTATTTAGTTGGGTTTTGCGGTAACTTTCAAACGCATCCCGAATTTCCTTTGCAAACTTTGTTCTGAATTCAGAATACGGAATATCCAACGTTTCTTTCGTTAATTTATTTTTCAAAATCATCTTCAAACCCCCTGATATTATCAAGTTCAATATTATATCGCTTGCCGGTTTTATCTACACAAGTTGCAAAATCGACGGTTTTATCAGCATACTTGTTTTCCCATAGACAAATTAGCAAGCCGATTTCTTGCGTTTTTAAGTTTAAAATCTTTGTTCCGTATAACATATAATCTTTTTCGACCATATCAAGCTCCTTTCAAGCTACACAATTTATCACTCTTTCAGCGGGAAACATCAAGTGTATGCATCTAAAATCGTATCATTTGGACATAATAATTTTTGAACGCGATTTAAACGGCTTTTAAACACGATTTAAACAGCTTTTAAATTTCGACATCTTTTTCATGGTCTATAAAGAATGCATTCAAAACATCTGCATCATTTCGTAAATGTTTAACGACTGGCGCGAGATTATAGCATTCTTCAATCTCAGGTTGATTCGCAACAAAATAATCAATAACAACCGCTGTGTTATAAATATTCTCCGACCACTTACTCAATTGCTTAAACTCTTTTGGAGTGATATTCAATCCGACTTTTTCCATACGACCTCCTTTAACGTGTCGTATTCATCACTCAAAGTGTAAATATAATCAAGTAATAAAAACCTTTATTATATAAAGTTTGTGTTATACTACGTATATGGAAAAAATAAAATTTTGGTTTAAACGTAAATTTAATAATTTATTAAACGCAGGAATAAAATATTATGGGATAAATTTTATTTTTCCTATTGCTCTACCTTTTTTGATAGTCTTAGCAACATACCTATGTACGTTACCATACGGGTCAATACCATATTCTAAGTTATCAAATATAATTTTAAACACGATGTTACAGTTTATGTACTTATCTCTTATAACATTCATTTCTATTTTACAAAATATAATAAAAAATAAAAGTGATAATGATGATTTTCTGAAAAATCCTGATTTTTGGATTAGTATTTCAATGTTGTTTGTATTTATTGTTTTTTACGGGATACAAGTGTATCAATCGTTTACACTTGATAATTATTCTATTTGGCATCTGATATTAATATTTATTATAATGTCAGTTTTACTATATTTTGCCGTATCAATATATTCAGAGTACAGCGAAGATTCTGAATCTGTAAATACAAAGCCAAGCACCTTTGCAAAAAATAGAGAACA
>JBGUSD010000125.1:0-4470 GCA_045132355.1 Candidatus Gastranaerophilaceae bacterium | reverse complement strand
AAGTAATTAGTGGTCTATAAGAAAAACATATGAGAAAAAGGAGAAAAGTTAGTATGAAAAAAATGTTAAAAAGCGTTTGTGTGTTATCAATGCTTGCACTATTTTCTGCAGCTGCTAATGCAGCCGGCATGATTAAAGATTATCATGCATACAGAATAAAAAATCAAAATATAAGAATAGTTGTACCTGTTGTTGATGACCTTTTAAGTAAAGAAATCGAGGTTAAAAAGCTTACAAGAAATGCATATTATGCAACATACGGAGATGAACACTATTATATGAAGTTCTATCCTGCTTTACATGATACAGATGTATACCTTGTAACAGACGCTGACTATGACAAAGAAAATAATGCGGTTACAGACTTCTTCAAAAGCCAAAATTACAAATATGAAACGTTAGAAGATAAAGAGGCTTATAAAGAATATAAATTTGATTTTGTAGATTATGCAAGATCAGGTGCATTAGACGGGTTATTCACTCTTCCAGATGGCTTGAAACCTCTTAAAAAGGGTATGAACAAACTCAATGACAAATTATCAAAAGGAAATGAAAAAACTTCTGCAATTCCATATTCTGAAGATAAAGATCCGATTGATTTGACATGTATTGATTCTGAAACTTTTTATAATTCAGAAGCTAATGTTACAGTTACAATTAATGAATATCGTTTGAAAAATAAAGAAAACAAATATGTTCACGCTTTTGAATACCTTGTTAAAAACAATTCAAATTCAGATATGAAAGTAGAAAAAGTTTATTCAGAAAGACTCGCAGGATTAAAAGACGTTACAACCTCTACATTTGTAGACTTGGATAGATTAGATGTTGCAGATAACTTGGGTGTTCCTCTAGCTATTGCGACAGGCGGTTTGTCATTAGGTTTTACTGTTGCAAACAACGTAAGACTTGCAATGGTTGTTAAGGAAGCTACAAGATATGCTCATTCATTACCTGAAAACTATGACTTGAAGGCAAATTCTACAATGAGAATACTTTGTTTGAAGTTCAAAGATGATCCAAAACCGATTGAATTTACGGTAAGAAGACAAGGTCAAACATTTAGCTTTACATATTAATAAATTTAAATATCGGGTTGAGAATTGTTACTCAACCCGATATTTTTATTGATTAAAATATTAATTATTTCATTATTCTTCTGCGTCAGCATCCATATTCTTCAAATACAATTCTTCAATTAATACGCAAGCATCTGCAGCTATTGCAGGAGCAAAAATTGCTCCGACAGCTCCGAAATATTTTGCGCAGACAAATAAGAATATGTAAATAACGATTGGGTGTAAATCCATAAACTTTCCAAACACATAAGGTTTTACAAAATTGTTTTCAGCAAACTGTGCGAAAAGGAAAATTACTGTGGTTAGGATAATAACTGTCCAGCCCATTTTGTATACAACAGCCAAACAAATAACTAAGGCAATTGCAGGGCCGACAATAGGTACAATATCCAAAACCGCGGAAATACATCCTAAGATTATTGCAGAATCAACTTTCAAGCACAAAAGTCCGATAAGCATAATTATACCGACGCTTGCTGATGCAATAAACTGACCAGATACAAACCTGCTTAGTTTTTGTTCTGAAATATCCCATATTTCTCTTATTCTGACTCTTGAATTTTTGGGGAAAAATCTTACTATGGCATTTAAAATTTTATCTCTGTCTACCATTAAGAAATATGTAAAGATTAATGCTACAAATAAGTAAAGTCCGCCTTTAGAAATACTTGTAATTGATTCTATCAAGCCGCCTGAATTTGCGAACTGTTCAACAACCGGTGAATTCATAATAAAATCTTTTACTTGATCAACATATTGCGGGTATTGTGCAGCCAAGTGTGCAATCTCGCTTCCGCCAAGAACTATAATTGGCAGAAACATCAATAATATGCCTCCTATAAAGGCTCCAAATACGATAGCAGCTGCAAGATTTCTGTTGCATTTCTTTTCCAATTTATCAACTAAAGGATTCAACGCACAAGCCACAACATAAGTTACAAATAGCATCAAAGCAATGTCTGTTATCGTAAAAAGACAGATGGTATAAAAAATAATACCAATCAAAAATATAAGGTTTTGTGAATTACCTATCTTTTTAATCATGTTATCCATATATATTCTCCTATTTCCTAACTCCTACATTGTATATTATCATGAAATTATTATAAATAAAAACAATTTACAATCCTGTTTATGTAATAATATAATTAATATGAAAAAGATTTTAAAAATAACATTTGGCATTATATTACTATGCATGGCGGCATTGTATCTTGGGGTAATATTTGTGTTGCCGTCAATTATAAACAGTAAAATTACTATAAATAAATTACAGTCATTCATTCACAATAAAACGGGTATAGAAACAACTATTGACGGATTGAATATAAAAATCTCGCCCAAACTTGTTGTTATTTTGAATATAGGCAACATTAATGCAAAAAATAATAATGTTTCTGTTGCGGAGGTTGAAAAGTTGGCTTTGAATTATAAGTTATTACAAAAACAACTGACCTCTGTCTGTGCCGGTAATATATTTATTGACGGAAATTATTTAAAACAATTTAAAAAAGAAGGTAAAAAGAAAGATAATACCAAGCCGGATTTAAGTAAGATTCCTGAGGTCAATATACAAAATATAGAGTTCAAATCAGATGAAATAAATATTCATGGCGAAAATATAAATACAAAAAATGGTCTTATTAATTTAAAAATAGCAATTAACGCTCCGTTTTTAAAAGAAACCTTGAAACTTGGTGAAGCGGGTTCTCTGCAGGTCGTTGAAAATGAACTTAAAGCAAACAAGTTTAAAATAGCATTAGGAAGTTCTAACCTTTATTTGGATGGAATTATAATTAATGAAAACAAGACTCCGAATCTGGATATAAAAGGCGAAAAGCTTCCGGTATCTGAGATTATGCCAATGCTGTTGCATTTGCAGAAATCAAAAGATCCTTCAAGAAAGTTTATTGAAAATTTCAAAAACTTCAAAGGAACTGCCGAGGTAAATCTC
Organism: Candidatus Gastranaerophilaceae bacterium; assembly: GCA_045132355.1. GTDB lineage: Bacteria > Cyanobacteriota > Vampirovibrionia > Gastranaerophilales > Gastranaerophilaceae > SIG32. Next base: position 1,437 of record JBGUSD010000125.1, on the reverse strand, counting down.
AAATTGAATAAAGACGGCATTTGGGGAACATGCACTACAAATAATCTCAGTGCGAATGCAATATGGTTTGATATTCCGCTGTATTCCAAACAGGCGGTATTTAATTTTAGGGGAAAAACAGTAGATTCTGTGGCAGAAGGTATCTTAGGTAACGAAAAGTTTATCCATACTCTTGATGTTACAAAACTTGGAACTCCTGAAAAGACTGTTGTCGGGACAATGAAAACGACATTAACTCCAAAATTTAATTCGGTTCCGAATCTTAAGGTTTTGAATTCTGTTAATGTTGGGTTGGTTTACAAAATAAAAGATAAAAAACCGGATGTATATTATGATATTGATATTCCGGCAGGCAGTGATTTGATTTATAACTCTTTCTATTTAGGATTAAGAGATTATAAAAGAAAAATACATGCAAATACGTTCAAAGATGATAACAATTTGTCTTTGAAGGAATATAAATATTCTTATTTTGACTCTAATAAGGAAAATGTCATCATATCTGGTGACGGTTTGTTTATAAAAAATATAGATAAGTCAAATCCGGATAAATTTGTGCCTCAATACATAGCCTGCCACACAAACGGCTATGCTCCGATTTCCGTTACGGGTTCTTTTGGAGAAAAAGTAACGGGCGGAGAATTTAAAGGTGATTTGAAATACGATTTCAATAGCAATCAGGTCTTGGGTACTTTTGATATAGTAAACGCAAGACACAAAGCCTTCAATATTGAACGGGCGCATGTTGTTGCAAAAGACGGTATATTAAACGTAACTTCAAACGGATTATTCAAAGGTGAGAAGTATTTTGCAGAACTAAAGGCTAAAAATAATATTATCGGTGAAACACTGGTTTATAATATGAAACTATTGTTGGATAAGCTTGTTTTTGAAATAAAGCCTAAGGAACACAAAACCAATAAAAAAATAAATCCGCATGAAATTACGAAAAAAGTACGTGATGCTGATGTTACGATAAATAATTGGGAAATAGCGGTTAATGAAATAAAAAGAGAAACGTTTGTGCTCCAAAATGTTAAACTATTGGGCAGTATGAAAAACAACGTATTTGATTTCAGAATGAATGAGCTGAACTTTGCTGATGGAATAATTAAGGCAAAGGGTGTTTACGATTTTGCAAAAAATACGTCAAAAATGACATTTGAAGCTAAAAACATCAATTCGGATAAAGCGGCAGAAACAACGCTTAACCTAAAGGGTCAGATAGAAGGTATTGCAGATGCAAAAGTAGATATTGACGCAAGGGATATGTTCAGATTTTTGGATGCACATTGCGAGTTTGAGGTTAAGGAAGGATTTTTGCCGAAACTTGGCGATACGGAATTGATGATTAAAAATTCAAAATTCAAATTATCTCAGATCATAAATCTTGATTTATCCCAAAAAGATCTTATGAAGGATGATATAAAAGGTAAA
>JBGUSD010000124.1:0-2876 GCA_045132355.1 Candidatus Gastranaerophilaceae bacterium | reverse complement strand
GGTTATTACCCTGATGTTCATTTGGTCAATTTTGATAATAATTTTAAACCATTCTGATATGATGATTGTATATGGTTTTGGGAATATTTTAAACAGACTTCCTTTTTATTCACCCTCAAAAATATTGAACGTTGTGTTTGTAAGTTTTTTCTTTATTGTGTATTTGATTTCATTTTTGAAATTAATGCAAAATAAAATTCACGTAAAATCGTACAAAAACATCTGCTGTCTTTTATTAATGGCAATTTCCGGCAGTATTGTCTGTGTTTCTTTGAACTACATCGTAAGTCTGCTTGTTGGCTTTGTTTTAAAGAAAAAATATTCCGTAATTTTAGTTTTGTTAAACATTTTATCTTGTTTAACGGTTGATATTTTAGTTCCCGACGTTAAAAAACTTGAATTCATTGATATTGTAAAAGGCACTCTGCTTGACCAAATTTTAGCTGATACGGTTTCAACCTGCAGTTTTCATATATTTTTGTTTATTCTTGGGATTGTGTTGGCGCAAGAAATTAAACAGAGGCTTGAACTTGAAATAACGAACGCTAAATTGAAAGTATTTAAAGAAATTGATGATATTTCAATAAGAAACTCTGAAAGAATTGATATTGCAAGAGAGCTCCACGACAGCATCGGGCATCATCTCGCTGCAATAAGTACAAATCTTCAGCTTGCAAATGCTCTATGTAAGGATGAAGCAAAAGAACCGATACAAGATGCTTATGACACATCAAAAGTTTTAATGAATGATATCAGAGGAATAGTTTCTGCCTTAAAACAAGATAAAAGTTTAGATTTATACGAAGCAATAACGAAGATTATAAAATCAATAAAATCGCCAAAAATCACTTTTGATATGGATAAATCCCTTGTTATACAAAATCAAAAAATAAAACACGTTTTATTTAGAACTGTTCAGGAAATTATTACAAACGCAATGAAATACTCGGAAGCCGAAAGCCTTTTTATTTCAATAAAATACGAGAATAATTTTATTATTTTAAACGCTAAAGACGATGGAGTAGGCTGTGAAAATTTAAAACTCTCAAACGGACTAAGCGGTATGACAGAAAGAATTGAAGAACTTTTTGGATGTGTTGAATTTAGAACCTCAAAAAATAACGGCTTTGTTACAAATATAAAAATCCCTTATGGGGGTAACAATGATTAGAATTATTGTTGCAGAGGATCAACATTTAGTCAGGAAAGGAATTGTAGGTTTGTTGAAGCTAAACAATGATTTTGAGGTAATTGCAGAAGCATCTGATGGGATTGATGCGTATAATAAAATTATTGAACTTAAACCCGATGTTGCGCTTTTGGATATTAAAATGCCGAAAATGAACGGGATAGATGTTTTGGAAAAATTGAATAATGCAGGTGTCAAAATAAATTCAATACTTTTAACAACGTTTAACGACGAGGATTTATACAAAAACGCACTTGTTGCGGGTGCAAATGCTTTTCTTTTAAAGGATGTGTCAATTGAAATTTTATCTGATACTATTTATAAGGCTGCGAAAGGCGAGCATATAATTAACCCTTTGATAACTCCAAAAACAATAGAAAAAATTCAAGCGGATACAAGGTTCATTTCAATAGATGATATAACAGAGGAGCTTACAAAAAGAGAAATTGAAGTTTTAAAGCTCATATCAAACGGTTACAGCAACAAAGAAATCGGAGAGTTATTGTCAATTTCAACGGGTGTGGTTAAAAATTATACCTCAGCGATTTTTCAAAAATTAAATGTAAGAGATAGAACAAGAGCCGTTTTAAAAGCGATTGAGATGGGGTTGATATAATATATGACTTTTGTCACGTCAATATAAAAAACATTTATATTAGCATAAATTTATGAAAAAATTTGTGCTTTTTTTATTATTAATAATTCAATTAGGTGCAAGTGCAGAAGAAATAAAACCAATTTCTTTAAATGAGGCAATCCAAATAGCTTTAGAAAATAATTTGGACTACAAAAGCGGCAAGTTAAACATTGATATTGCAAAAAACAATATAAAATCTGCAAACAGGCTTCAAAATCCGGGGATTTATACTTTTTGGAACTTTGGTAAATCCGGTCATGGCAACCCTCAGCAAATAGGGATTACACAAACTATAGAAATCGCAAAACGAAGTCCTCGAAAAAAACTTGCGCAGGCAAAGTTGAAATTGACTGATAACGATATTTTGTATATGGCGTTTAGACTCAAAACCGATGTAAAAATAGCTTATATTGAAACTCTTGGAGCAAAAACAAAATTTCATACCTTGAAAGAACAAGAACAACTTTTACAAACCCTTCTTGACATCGCAAAAAAGCGAGTTGAAGCAGGAGCGAGTGCTGAAATTGATGTTTTGCAAGCAAAAATCGCCTTAAATCAAATGACAACGACAATTAATAATGCCAAAACCGAGATAGATGTAGCAAATATAAATTTTAATAAAGTACTAAATGTTCCAAACGAACAGTATGAAATAGAAGGAAATTTTTTAACTGACAGTAATATTACAAGTGATTTCAAAACCCCGCCTTTAAACATAAATTTGCCTGATACTCAAACTGTTGTAAATAATTATCTTGAGCGAAGATTTGATATACAAATAGTAAAAAACAATATTGAGGTTGCCGAGAAAAATTTGATTAATGTAGTAAGACAAAGAGTTCCTGATATTGAACTTGAAGGCGGTTATGGGTTTCAATCTAAAGGTATGTCAGATGACGGAACATTCCAAAACGGTGGATATATTGGGGCGAATTTAGTAAATATTCCTGTTTTGTATTCATTTAGTCCTGAAATAAAAAATGCGAAATTGGAATTGGAGCAAGCTCAATTAAATTATGACTCTACAAAAAACAAAGCAGCTAAAGATAT
>JBGUSD010000123.1:0-7568 GCA_045132355.1 Candidatus Gastranaerophilaceae bacterium | reverse complement strand
CTCTTTGGTACTATTATTATTCCCCTAAAAGACAAGTTATTAACGGTTATAACAGGATTTAAGTCAAAATTTTACATAACTAAATAGAGGTAAAATTACACTTATAAACTGCTTTTATTAATCAACATCAACCGGTTCTCGCATAATCTTGTCGACTGCCTCACGCGCAGTAAAAGCAAGACCTTCGGGAACATTGTCAATCACAGCAAACTGTCTCAAAACATCAACAGTTCTCTTGAACGCCCTCACTATATCACCCTCACCCATATCAATTTGTTCTGATATAGATTCCCATTCAGCACCGTCTGTCCATAATTCTATCAAAGAACTAAAATACGGATTTATATAGCAAGGGGCTTCAACCTTGTGACGTTGCTGTGATTTTTCGACCTTACGTCTTATATCTCTAATTTTATTCAAGGTTTTTCTTACATTAGGAGAGAACGGAATGTACGGAATCTCGATTCTAAGATCTTCCGTTGTAATTGCACAAATTACAGCAGCAAGTTCAGCAGGCGTAAGTCCGTCTAAAACATTTGAAAATATAATTTCAGCAACAAACAATTCGTTTTCAGAGCGTATTTGTGAGGTCGTTATGCCCGTTGGAGTCGGATAATCATCTCTTAGGTACCCCATTTCGATTAACACGTCTCTATGGGCCAGAAAATCATTCCAATAAATATCCCTTTGGCGTTCCATTTCTTTTTTCAGACGCTCTTGTCGAACATCAAGCCTTGAAAGAACTTCTAAGTTCTTTGCGTGTTTTTTGTAACGATTACAATTATCACAAGGGAACGCATGAACTTTATCAAGAAGTTTTTTATTTTCTTCTTTAAATGCCAACGCTTCTTTAGACAGAGGCCTGTTCTTAGACTGCTCCTGTTTGCATATCTTTTTGAAAGTCTGACGGTTTTGAACGTACAGATGACGCATTTTGTCATACTTTATAAATTCTTCATCAGAGAGCTTGTACGGACAAGCAAAAAATCTTTGCTCTTTTTCCTTTTCATTAAGTTCAAACTGCTTCAAGATAGGCTGCATTCTAGAACCTGCAGAATAGTAACCGAAGCTTTTCAAGATAAGCTCTTTTGCTTCATCAAGACTGAATCTTTGAAGCAAATTCAAAACCATAGAATAGCTTGGTGAAAAGCGGCTTTCTAGAGGGTTGGCATCACTCAAAACGAGTTCCGCGACCTCCTCAGGGGTCTGGAACGGAGTTCCGACAATCGTAACATACCCAATCTCGTCCATTCCTCTGCGGCCGGCACGACCTGACATTTGCAAAAATTCGCTTGCAGTAAGCATTCTGTGTCCGCTGTCTGTACGTTTACTCGTGGCACTTATTACTGTCGATCTCGCAGGCATGTTGATACCTGCCGCCAAGGTTTCTGTTGCAAAAACAACTTTTATAAGACCTTTTTGGAACAATTTTTCAACTAAGTTTTTCCACGCAGGCAAAAGCCCGGCATGGTGCGATGCAACCCCTTGTAATAAATATTCTATGTGTTTATTGCCATACAAATGCGGATTTTCAGCGATATAATCGTCAACAAACTGCCTTATTTCAGCTTGCTCCGCAGGGGTTGAAAGACCCAAACCCGCACACTTTTCCATCTGCTCATCACATTTTTTACGAGAAAATGTAAAATAAATTGCAGGCAGCATATCCTGATTTGCCAAATTTCTTATGACATCTTTCACAGGAGATTTTTGCTTATTTTTGCCATGCCTTCCCCACTGGTGCTTTTCGGGTTTAATTTTACTATTAAGCTGACCGCTTGGAGTTAACAGCGGCAACAAACGATTTGGTTGAGAGCTGTCAAAGTAGAAAAATCTTAACGGAACAGGTCTGAAATCCGTATCGACAAGTTCGGTTTTAGAATGCACTGTATTAATCCAATTGGTAAGCTCATCTGCATTTGCAACAGTCGCTGAAAGCGCAATAATCTGAACATTAGTAGGACAATAAATTATGCTCTCTTCCCAAACTGTTCCTCTCTGCTCATCATTCATATAATGAACTTCATCTAAAACAACATATTTTACGTCTTTCAGGTTGTCTGCTACAGCACCAAAATTTGTGCCATAAAGCATATTTCTGAAGACTTCCGTTGTCATAACTACAATCTGAGCGGAACGGTTTATTGAAGTATCGCCCGTCAAAAGACCAACTTTATCCTGCCCGTATTTTTCCCCAAAGTCATAATATTTTTGGTTTGATAATGCCTTAAGCGGGGTGGTATAGAAAATTCTCTTTCCTTGTTCAAGAGCTTTATGTATCGCATGTTGGGCTATAACCGTCTTTCCAGCACCTGTTGGTGCGCAAACCACAACACTTTTACCCTCATCAATATATTTACAGGCATCTTTTTGAAAATCGTCTAACTCAAATGGGAATTCGTACATAACCCAATAATTATAACAAATTATTAACAATATGGCAAAAATTTTAATTATGGGATTTATATGAATAAAAAAGGAGTGGAATAAAATGCAAATAAACAGAATTAATTCAACACAAAATTTTGAAGCTTTAAAAATGCAACCGGAAGCTTTAAAGGTAATAAAGACAAGAATCAATGAACTAAGAGCACCCGAAAAAGAAATTGAAAAACTACAAAAACTAATTGCAGAAAATGCTGCAAACAAATTCAACATTGAACTAGATAAACATTCAGGCCGCCAACTAAAAGCTCTTATCGCAGACGGCAGCACTTACGCAAATCAAAGAACCGAAAGCATATTTGACAGCATATTTAAAAGCCCAATCAAATTTATTCAAAAATTAACTGCAGAAGCTAAACAACAGAGCATAAATGCAGAAAGGTCAAACAAAATAGACGAATTATTCAAGTAAAAAAATGAGGCTTTAAAGCCTCATTTTTTATATCTTGTCAAATCCTGTATATTTTCTCAAAACTTCAGGAATAATTATTGTTCCGTCTTCTTGTTGGAAGTTTTCAATAATAGCTGCGAAAGTTCTTCCTACAGCCAAGCCTGAACCATTCAAAGTATGAACAAATTGGACTTTTCCCTCTTTGTTTCTGTATCTGATATTTGCCCTTCTTGCCTGATAATCACCAAAGTTTGAACAGCTTGAGATTTCTTTGTATGTGTTATAAGACGGTAACCAAACCTCTAAATCAAAACATTTGTTGGCACTAAAACCAATATCGCCCGTACAAAGTGCGACTCTTCTATAAGGAAGACCCAGAAGTTCCAAACATCTTTCAGCGTTTCTTGTAAGTTTTTCGTGTTCGTCTTTACTTGTTTCAGGGGTAGTAAGTTTAACCATTTCGACCTTATTAAATTGGTGAACTCTTATCAAACCTCTTGTATCTTTACCTGCAGAACCTGCTTCACGTCTAAAACATGGGGTGTAAGCTGTCATGTATTTAGGCAAATCTTCTTCAGACAGAATCTCATTCTGGTAAATATTAGTTACAGGGACTTCAGCCGTCGGAATAAGGTACAAATCTTCATCAACACATTTGTACATATCTTCTGCAAATTTAGGTAACTGACCTGTACCCGTCATTGTTGCGGCATTAGCCATAAACGGAGGCAAAATTTCTTCATACCCGTGTTCTTGAGTATGCAAATCCAAGAAAAATTCAATTATTGCACGTTCTAACCTTGCACCTTTATTTCTGTATAAAATAAATCTTGATTGAGATATTTTTACACCACGCTCAAAATCAACAATTCCCTTTTCTTCACACAAATCCCAGTGAGTTTTAGGTTCAAAAGAGAATTTTGTCGGTTCACCCCATGTTTTGATTGTAGGGTTATCCGCATCAGAAGATCCGACAGGAGTCGTTTCATCAGGAATATTGGGGGTATGAAGTAAGATATCTCTCTGCTTTGCATCTAATTCAGTTTGCCTTTCTTCTAATGCTTTAATTTCATCACCGATTTTTCTGACATCTTCCTGTATTGCATCAGTGTTTTCGCCTTTTTTCTTCAATTCGCCGATTTTTTGAGATTCATTTTTACGTTTTGCTCTCAATTCATCAGCTTGAGTCTGAATTTGACGTCGCTCAACGTCTATTTTTATAACTTCATCAATCGATAAATCCGGATTTCGTCTTTTTAAAAGTTCATTAATTTTTTCCGGATTTTCACGAATCAATTTGATATCAAGCATCTTTAACCTCTTTCTTAACTGTAAATACAACTCAATTCTAGATTAAATAAAAGTTATAATCAAGAGAACATTAAGCAAAATATCAATCTATGGACCGATGCCAAAAAATGTGTTAAAATAAATAATATATGGTGGATATGTTTAAGAAGCTTGCAAAATATATTAAGGAAGAAAATCAAAAAACCAATTTGGCACCAATGACACTGCCGTTTGGGAAAGAGTTTCTTACGCAAAAAAACAAGTTTCTTGACAAAATGACTAAAAAGGCCGTCGAATTATACGAAAGACAAGCAGACATTGATAATTTTACAAAGCTTGTGCTGTCTGACCCTGAAAATAAAAATCACAACGAAATTGTAGATAATCTGTTTGAAGATGGTATTGTCGACCCGTTTGTAGATGACAAACTTGACATGTTGGCAAGAAACGAAAAGTTCCTTAAAGATCTCGGGTTATTATAAATTTCTTATTATTGCATCTGTAAAAGCTTTTGTTCCGCAATTTCCACCTAAATCTTTTGTCATTATACCCTGTTCAAGAGTTTTATATAACGCATTTCTTATTTTATCTGAATAATCTCTTTCCCCAATATAATTCAACATCTCGCATGCAGATAACAATAGTGCAGTAGGATTTGCTATATCTTTACCCTGAATATCAGGAGCAGAGCCATGCACAGGTTCAAAAACAGCACAATCCTTACCTATATTTGCCCCCTGAGCGATTCCCAAACCGCCTATCAGTCCGGCACAGAGATCAGAAACAATGTCCCCATACAGATTTGGCATGACCAAAACATCAAACTGCTCCGGCTTTTGAACAAGTTGCATACATACATTATCAACCAAAATTTCTCTTGTACTTATTTGCGGATAATCTTTTGCTACATTTCTAAATGTATCTAAAAACAATCCGTCTGAAAGCTTCATAATGTTTGCTTTCGTAACAACACAAACTTCTTTTCTTCCATTATTTATTGCATAATCAAATGCAAAACGACAAATTCTCTCTGTCGCAGAACGTGTAATTATTTTTATACTGTGCGCGGTATTTTCGTCAAATTGTTCCTCAACACCTGCGTACAAATCTTCTGTATTTTCCCTAACTACAACCAAATCAACATTATCAAATCTTGTTTTAACAGATGGAATATTTTTACAAGGTCTTAAATTCGCATATAAATCAAGAGTTTTTCTTAACTGTACATTTACAGACCTAAAACCCTTACCAATTGGCGTTGTTACAGGAGCCTTAAGGGCAACCTTATTTTTCAAAATAGAATCAATAACACGCTTAGGAAGTGGTGTTCCTTCTTCTTCTATCACATCAGCACCCGCAGTTTGAATATCCCATTCAATATCACATCCTGATGCATTAATAATTTTAACAACAGAAGCAGAAATTTCCGGACCTATACCATCACCATTAATAAGCGTTACTGTTCTCATAATTGCCTCCAAAACGATTATAGCACATTAATACAAAAAGAAAATATTAAGAAAAATTAATAAAATATCAAATAAAACGCAATATTTTTAAAAATTAAATTTTTATATAAATAAGGTTAGTAATATTTAAAGGTAGGTTTATTATGGTTAGTATTGCAAAAATTATGCCAATAATTACAAAAGGCTTTAACTATGCAAAACGAGGAGCAAAAGTTTACGGGCCTGTTGTATTTGGTGAAAGCAGCGAAATTCTTTCAAATGCATACAAAGGTGCAGTGAAAACAAAAAATGTATTTTCAAAACAATTTTGGCAACAGCTCTGGAATGGCACAAAAAGCGCTGGCAGAGCAGCTGAAGAATATACCGCAAAAGTAGGCGGAAATAAAGCTATTTTCAAAAATATGTGGAATTCCTTTAAAAAATTGCCTAAGACTCTAGTTGAAGGGTGGAAAACCGGAGGAGCAGCCGCAAAAGCCGCAGGCAAAAATGCATTTATAGGAAGTTTTAAAGGTACATTTAAAAATTTGGGTAAAAAATTACCGGGCATTGGTTCCGTGTTGCTACTTTTAATGTATGCGCCAAACATAGTGAAAGCAACAAAGGAAAAAGGTATTGTAGAAGGTGTCAAAGAAACCGCAAAATCAGCTGCAAGACTCGGTGGTTTTACAATAGGTACAGCAATCGGCAGCGCAATTTTCCCAGGCATTGGCTCACTAGTCGGAGGTCTTTTAGGTGAATGGCTTGTCGGCAAAGTAGTTGGCAAAAGTTATTCAGAAAAAGCCGCAAAAAAAGAACAAGCCGAACAAGAAGCAATCGCTCAACAAACACAACAATTACAACAAGGACAAGGCTATGTTCCTTCACCTACACCGGCATTTTCTCCGACAACAAATCCATTCGCAAATCCAGTTGATCAGCAGCATCTTTCACAATACCAAAAAGCACTTTATGGTAACAATGGAATGAATGATGACTTTATGGCACAGGCTTTTGGAATCCAACCAAAACTAAATTTCCAAGCGTAACACCGGATTACGTCAACAAAACAAAATATTAAGCTGAAAATTAGCTTAATATTTTGTTACATACATATCAATTTTCAATGACAAAAAAACTTTATATAAATATACGGGGAAATTTGGGGATAAATATGTTAAACACAAACTACAATGATTATTTAAATTTAGCGAAATACGCTACAATGACAGCAATAAATCAAGAAGCTGTTTCACCGTTTGAAGGTTCTGCCGGAATGGCTGCATATGAAACAGGGGCATGGGCTCTTAGAAACGGTAAAAAGTTATTTCACTGGTCAACTTTGAAAGAAACTCTTGTACCAACAAAGGCACAAATTTCTACTTTCAAAAATATTTGGAAGAACTCAGGTAATATATTCCAAGCCGCATCAAATCAGAGAGCAGTTGCAAAACTTTCACAAATGGGAAGTGCGGACAAAGCCGTTCAAGGGGCGATTGATTCTGCAATGAAAAAAGCAGCCTCAACCAATCCGGGCGACTTGGCTCAAGAAGTTACAAGAATAAAAGACATGCAAAAGGCTGTAAAAGCGGCAAACCCGAGCAAATTTGCAAAATTCATAAAAAGTACAAAAGTTGGCGAATTCTTTGGGAAAACAAAAAATGCCGTAAAATCCGGGATTAATGCTTTTAAAGGAAGTCTGGGAATCGGCACAAAAGCCGCAGGTGCAACAACAGGTGCAGTTGGCAAAGTAGCATCTAAATGCGGGAAATTTATAAAAGGGAACGCAGCATTTATCGCAATCTCAGCAGGTGCAGAAGCAATAACAAACGTAGTACCTACTTTCAAACAACTTGGCAAAAAGGCAGGTTGGAGACAGATTGGGAAATCATCATTAAAAGTCGCAGGAAGTGTCGGCGGTTGGGCATTAGGTGCCGCAATCGGTTCAGCAATCTGCCCTGGTGCTGGCACACTTGTAGGCGCACTTGTTGGTATGG
>JBGUSD010000122.1:0-1632 GCA_045132355.1 Candidatus Gastranaerophilaceae bacterium | reverse complement strand
AGGTTTTGACCAAAATTATTGTATAGATAACTATGACGGCAAGAGTTTGATTGAGGTTGCGGATGTAACCTCTCAAAAGACAGGGATAAATTTGAAAGTTTCAACAAACCTTCCGGGATTTCAATTCTATACTGCGAACCATTTGGGAAAATCAGCTCAACCTGCGGGCAAAAGCGGAAGCAGATATGAAAAACGCTCATCTTTCTGTGTTGAACCTCAGTTTTATCCAAACGCAATAAATACACCAAACTTTAAGGAAAAAGGTATTTTGCACAAAGGCGAAACTTATGAAAGAGAAATAGTTTATTCCTTTTCTAACTAAGCAATTCGGTCAAATCTAACGCCTGTTTGAGCCAAATTTTGCTCAAACAAATCGCTTGTGCATGAATTTATATTCACAAAAGTTCCCTGAGGAGCAAAAACCATTGGATTTGCTTCCATTGGGTTGTTTGAAAGATTTACCCCAAATCTGCCTGCCATATAGCCGATATTCATATAATCGTTGGCGTTCAATGGTTGATTGTTAATCTTTGGTTCGTTTGTCCTTACAAGATAGCTTATTCTGGTTATGTTGCTGACCATTTTGTTTTCCTTTGTATCTAAAGTATTTATTAATCGATACCAAAAGTCAACAATTTGTGATAAAATGTTAGCAAATAGGAGTGTTGTGATATGAAAAAGATTATTTTGAGTTTATTGATATTATCTCTTGGCGGTATGGCTTTTGCCGCAAAATACAAGGTTAATTCTTCAGGTGTTGTAAAAACTCAATCCGGTCAGGTTATTTCTTCACCAGCAAACACAGTAAACCAAAATTATTATAACAACTATCAGGCACAAAATTATGTAAACTCAAATGTCGTAAACCAGGATCCTGCAGGGATTGTCGAAATCGTTATGGATTATTCAGGCAGTATGACAAATTGGATTGGTGTTGCAAAAAGAAGTATGTCCGCTATTATATCTCAACTTCCGCAAGATACTAAGCTTGGATTTAGGGTATTCGGGCATGACAGCTACGGAAACAACCCTCAAAGTACCGTAAAAGAGGTAAAAACCATTATTAAAAACGGCAGCAAATATAAAGTTACAACAGAAAAGAGTGCATTGGGTTCTACAACAGGCGTATGTAGTGCAACTCAGCAAGTTGCACCAATTGTTGAGGCAAACAGCGTATCTATCCTGAATGGTATGAATTCCGTAAATATTGGCGGCGCAACTCCTTTGACTTATGCCCTGGACAGAACGGTTAACAATGATTTTGCAAGATTTGATGCATACACCCCTAAAAAAATTGTCTTAATCACAGACGGCGGTGAAAACTGCGGCGGCGATCCTTGTGCGTTTGCAAGAAATCTTATGAAAAAACGTTCTGACGTTCATATAGATGTCGTTCTTGTATCTTCAAATTCAAGAGCTTTGACTTGCCTTTCTCAAACAACGGGTGGGCATTTCTATACAGTTGATAATCTGTCTGATTTCTATAACACAATGACACAATCAATCCAATCTCAACCGTCAGAAAACATGGTTCCAAAACAAAATTACGAGTTTATTGGAGAGTAAGAAGTAGCTAAACATTCATCCTGCACTTGTTGTGGGATCTTAGCACGGAACAACCCCGCCCCTAAA
>JBGUSD010000121.1:0-21138 GCA_045132355.1 Candidatus Gastranaerophilaceae bacterium | reverse complement strand
ATTGAACATTCCATTCATCTGCAACAATTTTTATTTTACCTTTAAGTACCTCATTTATTATTTCCTGATCCCCAAGTTTTATTGTTGAGGCATGTTCTTTTGTCCACTCTAAAAATTTATCCTCAAGCCCTTGTTCTCTCATATTTTGAATATCCATAACAAGCATGCCTGCATTGACGTATGTTGGGTTTGCTTTCACTTTTCGCTTGTCAATATCGTGAACTCCGGCTATTGCGCTTGATCCCATATCAGTGTTAAACAAGGTTTTAAGGCTTGAATTTATTACAAAATCACAGTCAAAGTATATTACCCTGTTTACGTCAGGTAAAAGACTCGGCAGTTTTAGTCTGTAATATGTGGCTATTGTAATATATGCGTGGGTTTTAATCTTTTTGTAGTCTTCGAATAATGAATCGTCTATTTGTACAAAATGAATTTCACAATCCTTTAATTTTTTCAGTTCCAAAATCTGGGTCTTATGTTCTTCGCTTATTCCGCCGTCAAGAATATATGCACAAATAAATTCATCATCTTTTGCATTTGCAAGTGCTGACGCAATTACTACTCCTGCATATTCGGAATAATTATCGTCACAGGCAACGCATATATTAATTTTTTCGCAATCTTTTATTGCCATATTAAAACTCGCTAAATTACCATCTCTCTCTTGATATTACCACAAATAGCAAAATTTTAGTATTATTTTAATTTATTCAACAATAAGTTGTTATATAAAATCTAGAGTATTCAAAATAAAAGGCAGATAACCAAAATGGTTACTGCCTTTTATTCGGAGTGACAGGGATTCCTCTTGGTCGCTCGCTTTTAACGGGTCTACGGTTGTCTGCTTTTGTGGCTAAAGCCACACTCAGACAAGCCTTCGCCCTCAGCTCGCTCCCGCTGAACCTGCAAAACTTCGTTTTGCGGTTGAAATCCCATACATCTCACAAAATTAAAGTCCGACAACCGTAAAGGTCATCGGACTTTAATTCGGAGTGACAGGGATTTGAACCCTGGATGCAGGTTATACCCACATAACACCTTAGCAGGGTGCCGCCTTCAGCCACTCGGCCATCACTCCACATCCCCTAGTATACCATAAAGATTTTATTTTTAAAGGGGTTGAAAAAATTTTTTTCATTTATAATAATTATTATATTACTTAGTTTATTTTGTGAGGATATTATGATTGAAATGAAAGTTATGGGTATTGCCCTTGATACACGTACAGGCTCTCCGATTGTTGTTCTGCATGATAAGGATAACAGAAAAGCCCTTCCTATTTGGATTGGCTCTGCTGAGGCAAGTGCAATTATCAGAAAAATCGAAAACCTTAATGTCGCAAGGCCTATGACTCATGACCTCATAATTAATATAATTGAAAAAACCGGTTATACTCTCGATCGCGTTGAAATTAATGATGTTGAAAAAGAAACGTATTATGCAACCCTGTTTTTAAAAGACAAAGAGGATAATTTCGTTGAAATAGATTCTCGTCCGTCTGATGCTATAGCCGTTGCAATCCGTGTCGATGCTCCGATATTTGTTACGGCAAACGTTCTATCCTCAGGCTCTGTATCTACCGATACCGCTAAAGATGAAGAAGAAGCTCAAGAATTCAAAAATTTTGTACAAAGCATAAAGCCTTCTGACTTTGCAAAGCTCTTAAAAGATAATGACCATCACGAATCTGATCAATAACTAAGCTAAAAAGTCTAACTCGTTAGCCAAAATGTCATTTTTTACTTCAGGATGGAATTCTCTGTCCTTTACAGCATCTGCCGTGTATGCGTGATATTGTGCAGGCTTTGATTGTGCTCTTTGTATAGCCCTTACATTGTATACGCTTCCAAATTGTACTGCATTTAATGCCATAATATACCCCTAATTTTTCCCTATATATAAATAAAGTTTTTTTAGGGGATAAAATTGCCTTTTTGTTAAGAATTATTAAAGCAAAAAGAAGTTCTTTTCGTATTTTGTTGAAAAGATTTGCTTGTTTGGTTCGAATTTTGGGATGAAAACGCCTAATTCATCTTCTTTTCGAAATCCGCATAATCCTATTACTTTGTCTTCATCTTTGAATAAATTTTTTAAAAGCTCCATATTGTACCTTCTTTTTTTGTGTATAATGTTATTAATGAAGTTTTAGAAAAAGTCAAAGGAGAAAATTATGGCAGCAAAAGTTACTAAAGAAATGGGTATTATGGAAATAGTTCAAAACTATCCTGAAAGTATTGAAGTTTTCCAAAAGTATGGTATGGGTTGCATTGGCTGTGCAGCTGCACACTTTGAAAATTTGGAAGCAGGTGCAAAAGTTCACGGTTTTGATCCGGATGCAATGGTAGCAGATATTAATGCAATTATTGGCGAATAATTAAACGAATAGAAAAAGGGGCGAACCTTTAGGTTGGCCCCTTTTTCTATTATTAATATTCTTCATCAAGCTTTTTAAAGTTCATTACAAACTGTTGTCCTTTTTCTATTTTAATTTCTTTACCTTTATTAAGGTATGATAGCGGAGAATTTTCATATACAGATACGGCAACAGATTTTGCGACATTGCCTGTTTTGTTTTGTACCACTCCTTCCGCAACCGCAAGACCAGGGCCAAATAGACCGTCAGCAAGTTTGTTGCCAACTAACACTACTCCTTGCTTTGCAATGCCTGCGGCACTTATATCGCTCAATGCACTGTATTTGCCGATATAATCATTATCGGTTTCGTAGATTTTGCCTTTCGTATAAACGTTCTGAGGTATAAATTGGAAGGTAGCATTCCGTTTACCTCTTGTAGGGCCTTTTACTTTCGTGATTTTGCCCTCGAGTACTGATTCCGCAGGAATTATTTGTCCGGTTTTTAATTGTACGTCTTCTACAATTCTTACCTGCCATGTTTTGGGCGGATTTGTTGTTGAAAAATCGGACATAGCTTCAACTTTAACGTTTTTTGCTTCTGTACATATTTGCACACTCAGTAAAATCATTAACCCTAAAATAAAATTTTTCATTAACTCTCCTTATATATTGTTTTTAGATATTGACCGGTATATGATTTTTTGTTCTTTGCTACTTCTCTTGGAGTTCCTGTTGCAATCACCTGACCTCCGTTAACTCCGCCCTCAGGACCAAGATCTATTATGTGGTCTGCAACTTTTATCAAATCAAGATTGTGTTCAATTATGAGAATAGTGTTTCCCTGATCTGCTAACCGTTGGATAATTTTTATTAGTTTGTCCAAATCGTACCAATGCAGGCCGACAGACGGTTCATCAAGCAGGTACAAAGTCTTTCCTGTTGCTCTTTTGTTTAATTCAGAGGCTAGTTTTATACGTTGTGCTTCACCACCTGATAGTGTTGTTGCGCTTTGTCCTAATTTTATGTAGTCCAAACCGACGTCATTCAAAGTTTTTAGTTTTGATTTTATGGACGGTATGCTGTCAAAAAATTCAAGGGCTTCTTTTACGCTCATATCCAATACATCAGATATCGTTTTGCCTTTGTATTTAACCTCTAAGGTTTCCCTGTTATAACGTTTGCCTTTGCAGACATCACATTTTACGTAAACATCTGACAAGAAGTTCATCTCGATTTTTAATACACCGTCGCCTTTGCATGCTTCACATCTTCCGCCTTTTACGTTAAAACTGAATCTTCCCGGTTTATAACCTCTGACTTTCGCCTCATTTGTCTTGGCATAAAGTTCTCTAATATGGGTAAAGACATCTGTGTATGTTGCCGGGTTTGAACGAGGGGTTCTTCCAATAGGAGATTGGTCTATTGCGATTATTTTATCGATATCTTCAAATCCTTCAATAGAGTCAACACCTTGAGGTTTAGGCTTATTTCCTCTAAGTTTGTGCAGGGCATATTCATATACCAAATCCTGCATGAGCGTGGATTTCCCTGAGCCGGATACTCCGGTTAAAACAACGATTTTGCCAAGCGGAATATCAACGTCAATATTTTTAAGGTTATTCAGGTGCGCATTTTTTACGTGTAAAAATTTGCCGTTTCCTTCCCTTATTTTTTCAGGAATAGGGATATATTTTTCACCGCTCAAATATTTTCCGGTTATAGATTTTGGCGCATTTATTATGTCATCTACTGACCCTTGAGCAATAATTTTGCCGCCGTTGATTCCGGCTTTAGGCCCTATATCAACTATGTAGTCCGCATTTCTGATAGTTTCTTCATCGTGTTCTACAACAATAAGAGTGTTGCCAAGATTTCTAAGTCTTATAAGTGTTTTTATTAGTCTGTCATTATCTCTTTGATGTAAACCTATTGAGGGTTCGTCCAATACGTACAAAACACCTGAAAGGCCGCTGCCAATTTGGGTTGCAAGTCTTATTCTCTGGGCTTCTCCGCCAGAGAGAGTTCCTGCTGTTCTTGCAAGTGTGAGATATCCAAGACCTACATCTTTCAAAAATCTCAGTCTTGCCCTTATCTCGTCAAGTATTTGTTTTGCAATTTGTATTTGATAATTTGAAAGTTCGAGATAAAGATTTTCAACGAATTCAAATTCGTCATCAACTGACATTTGAGTGAATTCGTATATGTTTTTGCCGTTTATTGTAACAGCAAGAGAAAACGGTTTCAGCCTTGCCCCGTTACATGCGGGACATGGAGTTGTTGTCATATACTGTTCAAGTTCTTCTCTCCAATATTCCCCGTTTATGTCGTTGTACCGTTTTTCAAGGTATGGAATAACGCCGACAAATCTTTGATATTGAGTGTGGTAGCGTTTTGTTCCGAATTGTTTTACATGAAGTGCAACGATATCATCTCCGCCATAGAGAATTATGTTTTGGTGTTCTTTAGGTAGATCTTCAAACGGCTTTTCATAATCTATTCCATAGTGTGAACATACTGACTTGAGAACATCTTCATAGTAGGTGTTTGAGGTTTTTACCCAAGGATATATTGCACCATGTGATAAAGATTTTGTTCTGTCAGGAATAACAAGGTTTGGGTCCATAACAAAATCTGCGCCAAGTCCGGAACATCTTTCGCATGCACCATAAGGGTTGTTGAATGAAAATATTCTCGGTGCAAGTTCTTCGTATCCAATATTACAATCCGGGCAAGCAAGTTTTTCACTGTATATTACCTCTTTATCACCGACAATATCGACTATTGTTATGCCGTCAGCCTTTTGCATTGCAATTTGTACACTGTCTGCAATACGTGATTGTGCGCTTTCTTTAACTACAATTCTGTCTACTATTACGTGAATTGTGTGTTTTTGTGTCTTGTTTAATTCGATTTCATCTTCGTCTAGGTTATAGATATTGCCGTCAACTTTTACTCTTACAAAGCCTTCTTGTCTGAGTTCTTCAAAAGTTGAGGAGAATTCTCCCTTTTTGCCTCTTGCAATTGGTGCAAGGATTTGAATCTTAGTTCCTTCAGGCAAGGCCATAATGCTGTTTACGATTTCATCAAGCGATTGAGGTTGAATTTCTTCTCCGCATTCAGGACAGTGCGGAATACCGACCCTCGCATATAAAAGTCTCAGAAAATCATAAATTTCTGTAACTGTTCCGACTGTTGATCTTGGGTTGTTGCTTGTTGATTTCTGGTCGATTGATATTGCAGGGGAAAGTCCGTCTATGTATTCAACGTCAGGCTTGTCCATCTGCCCCAAAAATTGCCTTGCGTATGTGGAAAGGCTCTCTATATACCTTCTTTGACCTTCTGCAAATATTGTATCAAAGGCAAGTGAACTCTTTCCGCTTCCGGAAACACCTGTAAATACTACAAGCTGATTCTTTGGTATTTCAAGCGAAACATCTTTGAGGTTATGTTCTTTTGCACCTTTAATTTTTATCGTGTCTTGCATAATGTAATTATGACATATAAAAAGCGAATTTCAAATTTTTAATTTGCAACTTTTAACATTACAACACCGGCTATAATAAATGCGACTCCTAAGGCTCTCATTAGGCTCATAGTGTCGCTGAATATGTATACTCCGATAAGAAATGTGCAGGCTGCACCTATTCCCGTCCAGATGGCATATGCTGTTCCAACAGGAATTTCTTTTTGTGCAAAGTATAAAAACACTCCGCTCAATGCCATTGCAATAATTGCAAACAATATCCAGAGAATTTTGTGAGTGCCAAGTGATGCCATTTTTAATCCAAACGGCCAGCCGACTTCAAATGCTGTTGCTATTATCAGATATATCCAACTCATAGTTTTATATTAACATAAAAAATGACGGGGGCCGTCATTTTTTATTTATATGCTTATGCTTTTGCGTCAGATGTTATTTCCTTTGGTTTTGCAATAGCATCTTTTATTTTTGAGCCTAAGTGGGCGGCTAATCCTGTACCTATTGCCATTGCAGCGTAGGTTAGCCATGCTTTCCCGTTAAATACAGCAAGGCTTTTGAGCTTTGAAGGATCAAGAACTTTTTGTGCCAATCTGTATCCCTTATAGCTTGCCATACCTTCTTCTATTACTGTCGGTATAAATCCTGCAAATGCTATTGCTCCGCAATGGTCTTTTACAAATGTTGTGGCTTTGTCTATAAAGTTTTTAGGTTTTTCACCTTTAACTTTTTTACGTTTCAGTAGTCCGATAAGCATTGTGGCACTTGAAACTATTGTTAAAGGTCTGCATTTTTGCATGATTTTACCTAAACCTTTAGTTGTGGCGTTTAGCGCATGTCCCATTTCATGAAATGCTGAGATTGATAATTTTTCGGTGTTTACAATAATATTACCTGACTTTGTGGCAAATAATGCATTCATACCTTCAAATAACATGTCCCTGTTTTTTGCTAATCGCCTGCCAAGTATCTTTTTTATATTAGGACATTTCTCAAAAATTTTTTTTGTAAAGCTTGGTAATTCTTTATAAAAAATTTCATCTATAATTGGTTTGTTATTTTTTATACTTGCATCAATAATTTTTATGCCTTTGCCTGATAATCCTGAAAATTCAAGTGTATCGTTTACTTGCTTGGATAGGTTCCCAACATTTGAGATTGTTTTGAAGGCTGCAAGGGCAGGTCGTTGTCCTATAAACATCGTTGTTAACATTGCGGCTGTACCTGCGGTATTGCCCGCCAAGTATCCGCAGATACGTTTACCTACACCGGCTTTTTTATATCTTCTTCCGTCTTCTGTTGTGATAATTCGTCTGTTGCTTATTTTTTCTACCATAAAATCATTTTATAAAATTTTACTAACCTACTTTTATATAAAGTTATAAGGTTAGTAAAATTTGCCATTTGTTTTAGGGTTGGTAATATTTATTAACAAAATATTAGATTAAAAATCTCAAATATATGTATGCAGTACTCAACAGAAGTGATATGCACATTACAAGTATACCGTATTTAAGGAATTTGACAAATCCTATCGGGTGATTGTGATGTGCGGCAGATTCTGAGACGATTACGTTTGCAGCTGCACCTATTATTGTCATATTTCCGCCCAGACATGCTCCAAGCGACAAGCACCACCATAGTGGAAGTGTATAATCTGCGCCCATCACTTTTTGTATTTCCAACAACATTGGGGTCATTGTTGCAGTGTACGGAATATTGTCTATAATACCTGATACGAGTCCTGATGCCCACAAAATTATCATTGCGGTTGCCTGTTCGGATCCGTTTGTAACGTCAAGAATCCATTTTGCCATTAATGATATACCGCCTGATGCTTCAAGTCCGCCAATAATTATAAACAAGCCGATAAAGAAGAATATTGTATTCCACTCGACATCTTTCAGTATTTGGGTAGGTTTTTCAAATAGCAGCAGTATACTTGCGCCGATCATTGCGGTAAGATATGCCGGAATATGTGTTATATCGTGTAATACAAAGCCGATTATAACAAGGCCTAAGATAATTGAACTTCTTATCATAAGAGGTCTGTCTGTTATTGTTTGGGAGTTATCAAGGTTTGCGACAGCTTCCATTTTATCAGGCGTTGTGTGCAGATATTTTTTGAAAATCCCTGTTACTACAATCAATACAGTAATCAAAATTATCAAAACAATCGGTGTTAATTCAAGTATAAAGTCCATGAATGACAGCCCTGCAGCGCTTCCGATAATGATATTTGGAGGATCCCCGATAAGTGTTGCCGTTCCTCCTATATTTGAGGAGAAAATCTCTGTTATTAAATAAGGTATTGGGTTTATTCCAAGCTGCTCAGCAATTACAAATGTAATCGGCATAATTAAAATTACCGTTGTTACGTTATCCAAGAATGCTGATGTTATTGCCGTAAAAAGTCCCAAAACAAAAAGAACTTTGATAGGGTGTCCTTTAGTGAGCTTTAAAAGCTCGTTTGCAATCCAGTTAAACATTCCGCTTCTGGTTGCGATGTTTACTATAATCATCATTGATACAAGTAAGAAAATTACTCCAAAATCAACATAATTTATAAAATAAGTTGGGTTTATGTGTTCTTCAAATATTTTGTCTGCACTGACCAAGCCCAAAAGCATAGTAATAGCTCCGCCTATGAGCGCTATTGTTACTTTCGGTATTCTCTCAAGGGCAATAAAAATGTATGCGATTAATAATATGGCAGCTGATATTGCAACTGAATGAGAGCCTACAAGCGAATGGATAAATTCCATAGTTCCTCTCTCCTTTTTATCTGTATGTGCTTATAATATTATAAACAAAGCGAATTTGCAAATTATTGTTGTACGGGTATTCTGATCTCAAATGTTGTTTCTGTGTTATCTGATTTTAGAAGATTTAAATCGGCATTTTGAGATTTGAGGTTTTCTTTGCATATATGAAGGCCGAGTCCGCTGCCTGTTGCTTTTGTAGTGAAGCCTTCTTTAAATATTTCTTCTCGTTTTTCTTTTGAAATAGGTTTGCCGTTGTTTGAAATTTTTATCCTTGCGGTTTCATCCGTAATCTCTGTTTTGATTGATATTTCTCCCTTATCTTCCATTGCTTCAATGGCATTTTTTATTATGTTTACTATGCAGGCAAGAAATTTATTTTCGTCGACAAATATTTTTGCAGTTACATCAGATTTGTTGTCGATTATTATGTTTTTGTTCAGGGTATAGGCTTTTGATAGTCTGACAGCTTCATTTATGCAGGATGAAAGATCGCATGCTTTTTGTTCAATTTTGTTTAATGATTTTAGATCAAGCAGAGTTGCATTGATTATTTTTAGCGATTTTTGTATGCATTCAAGAGCGTTTGTTACTGATTCGTTTGAATATTTGTCGCGTTCAATATGTTTTGCGATTATCTGTGAATACATTTCGCAGATTGATACGTGGTTTCTTATTTCGTGTGATACGCATCTTGTTTGTAATTGTTCAAGTTCGTTCATATATCTCCTAAAAAATAAGGTTCAGCAGGTGCGCTGAACCTTATGAAAGTTTATAAGTAAATTTCTTTTAAAGGTTACGCTACAACTTTAGCACGTCTTCTGTTAGCAAAGCCGTTGTTTAATGCGTACAAAACTGCTTGGGTTCTGTCATTGACTTGCAACTTTTGGAAAATATTATTTACGTGGGTCTTAACCGTAGTTTCTGAAATAAATAACTTTCCTGCAATACCTTTGTAGTTATTACCTTGTGTAAGTAAGTCCAAAACTTCTTCTTCTCTTGCTGTAAGATATGTAAGAAGATTTTCTGAATCCATCTTTGTTTCTTCTTTGAATGATTTTTGGAAGTAATCGAAAAATCTTGAAGATAGTACAGCCGGTAAGTAAACTTTTCCTGCAGCAACTTCATCTATTGCATATATTAATTGTGCGGATGCCATAGTCTTTAGTACATAACCTTTGGCACCTAATTTCATTGCTCGGAAGATTAAGTCTGCATCATCATATCCGCTAAGTGCAATAATTCTTGTTTCAAGGCCAAGTCTTTCAATGTCTTGAATGGCTTGTAGACCGTCTTTTTCAGGCATATTCATATCCATTAGGACGATATCAGGATGATATTTTTTCACCAAATTGATACCAAGATTGGCGCTTGTTGTTGCTCCTACAACTTCGTAGTTGCTCTCAAGTGTAATTAATTCTTTTACCCCTCTTAGATGGTCGCTGTTATCATCGATTAGCACCAATCTTAATTTACTTCTAAACTCTCTCATTTTTTCTCCCCTTATTTGTAACATAAACTACATTAGACATACTACTATTTTCAGAGGGGGCAATTCATCCATGAGGTGATTGATATTCTAGTCATGGCAGTTTGAGAATATGTTCTAAATCTTTTGATTGAGATTTTATCTCAACCATGCTCTACACCATGATTTGCGGCATGGTTGATTCTATGTTAACAATTTTTTGTTACATACTTTAATGTAGAATGATTGGTCGATTTTTCATGTTAATATTATTTTATCGGAGGATAGCTAATGGAAATTTTGATATTTGTTGGAGGGTTTGTTTTAGGTGCAGTGTGTGTATTTATACCGTTTATGCTTGCAAATAAAAACAGTCAGGCAAATTTTGAGAATATGGCAAATCGTATTTTTAAAGAAAATTCTGCCGCATTATCTGACAAAAACAGGGAAAATCTTGATGAATTCTTTAAACTGTTCAAAGAACGTATTGAATCTTTTGAGCGCAGGTCTGATGACAACCTTAAAAAAGAGGTTGAAAAGCTTGTGGTCTTTGATACTAATATACAAAATTTCTTAAAAACGGGGAATCAGATTTCTATGGATGCAAATGCGCTTGTAAATGTTATGAAGTCTGATAACAGGACCTCAGGCCGCTGGGGTGAAATCGTCCTTGAGCGTGTGCTAGAAGCTTCAGGCCTCAGAAAAGATGAAGAATACAAGGTTCAACAGGGTATGGCAGAGGGCAGGCCTGATGCTACCGTATATCTTCCCGATGAAAAATGTATTTATATAGATTCAAAAACCTCATTTGCATCTTGGGAGGGGTATATTAATGCAGAAGATGAAAATGAAAAGGAAATTCATCTTCGTCAGTTTATTGATTCTACAAAATCCCACATAACGGGCCTTGCTAAAAGAGATTATGCGGAAGGGGAAAAATCTCCGGATTACGTTTTGATGTTCATTCCGATTGAAAGCTGTTATGCGCAAATGTTTTGTGATGATTGTGCATTGTGGGATTTCGCCTGGAAAAATAAAGTTATGCCGGTTTCTCCGTCAACTTTGCTTGCGGCATTAAAGATTATAAATTCGTTCTTTGTTGTTGACAGGCAAAATAAAAATGCACGTGAAATTTCACGTATATGCTCAAAGATGATGGACAAATTTTCTGATCTTTTGGGTGATATGCAAAAAATTAAAAATGCATACAATTCTGCGATTACAAGATTAAGCGGAAAAGATAACATTATAAATCAGCTTTCAAGAATTGAGGAATTGGGGGTTAAAGGAACGAAAGATGTTCCTCAGATTCCTGAAGAAATTGAATAACTTATTTGGCTTTAAGAGTTTCAGCTCTCGTATACTTGTGTTTTAATGGGTTGAAGGTATCGATGTTATATGTTTGACCGTCAGTAGATATTTTTATGGATTTATGTTTGTCGGTTCGGTATATTTTTGTGTATTCAAGCGCTAAAAGCGTACTTGCAACAGGGTGACCAAAGGCATTAGGTCCTGTTGAGATTATTGACACGTCATTATTTAGATATTTGATCATATCTTTATCAACAACATTTCGCCCACCGTGGTGTCCAACTTTTAAAACATCTACATTATGCGGCAGGTCTGGTTTTATTTTGTTGAAGGCTATTGTGCCTGCATCTCCTGTAAACAACATATCAAAGTCTTTGTATTGAAGAAGTGTAATAATTGAGTTTTCGTTATCACTGTTTTTTATGTTTGCTATGTAATTTGTTATGGTCAAATCATTCTCTTCGTATATTGTTGATTTCTCTTTCACTAATATTGAAGAAATGTCTTTCTCGGTGATTGTGCTGAATATTTTCTTAACGGTTTCGGTTTCCTGCCTTGTGGAATTTATGTACACATTTTTGACGTTAAGTTCATTCATTATGTCGACGGCACCTCCTGCGTGATCAAGGTCAAAGTGGGTTAATATCATACCTTCAATGTTTTTGATTCCCCTGTCTTTAAGATATTTTATTATCACAATCTTGGCGGTTGAATAACTGCTTTTGTAGCTTTGTTTTGCCGTATCAATCATAAAGTATTTGTTATTTGGGGTTTTTATAAGAAAGGCATCTGCATTCCCGACATCAAAGGTTATGATTTCAAGTTTGTGGTTTGGAATATTTATTGTCGATGCTAAAAGTAATACTATACTTGTTATAACTATCAAGTTTAGCTTTTTACTATATCCAGATTTAATCATAAGGGTTATGAGTAGAAGTATTCCATAATACAGAGCTATCTGAATAATGTTTGGGTGGGTTGTTGTGATTATTGAGTTTGGAAGATGTGCAAAGAAATTAGAGATTATTACAACTATATCAAGGAAGTATTTTAGTACGTAGTCAAAAATCATGCATACAAAGTTTGCTATTGGCGGTATTGCTGAAAGAATTGAACTGACAAAGCCGCCAAAGCTTATTACACTCAAAAAAGGAACAGTTGCTATGTTTGCCAGAATTGAATAGAGACTGAATGTATTGAAATAAAACATTTGTATTGGTGCAACCCAAATTTGTGCGACAACTGGTATAATGATTCCGGCCTTTAACCAATCCGGCAGGTTTATGTTCTTCATCCTGTCAAATACTGCCTGTGCGGTAGTAAGAAGTCCGAAGGTTACAACAAATGATAATTGAAATCCGACATCATTTATGTATGCAGGGTTGTATAAAAGTATAAGAAAAGCAACAAAGGACAGTAACGATACGCTGTGCGCATCACGGTCTATAAGTTTTCCGATTTGAATAAATAATAACATTAATGCGGCACGCAGGACAGATGCCCCAAGACCTGTCATAAGTGTGTATAGTATAACCATTACTATCCCACCAATGATATTAATTCTGTACGGAACATGAAAGAATCTCATTATACAGAACCAAAAACCAAAAATGAAGGCTACGTTCATACCTGATGCGGCAAGAATATGCAAAAGCCCTGAATTTATAAAGGTGGTTTTTATGTAATCCGGCGGTGCAACGGCATCATCTCCAAACACTATTCCACCCAATATTTCAAGGTTTGGTGATTTTAAATATTTCGCGTGGCTTGAAAGTATTCCGCTCCTCACACTATTCAGCTTTTTCATTAATTCCCAACCAAAAGTTATATCTTTTGGAATTATTTCAAGATCTCCTGTTGTTGCGTAAGCTGCGGTAAAAGTGTCAAAGTTTCTCAGATATTTGCCATAATCAAATTGTGATGGGTTTCCTGCTTCAAACGGACGTCTGAGTTTTACATTTATTTTTACGTAATCTCCTATTTCGACAGAAGGGATATTTTCACAGTTATTTTCAAGTGAGACATAAGTTTTGCCCTTTATTTCATTGTTCGCAAATTTGTTTACCTTTACAAAGAATTTAGTTTTTTCATTTGTTATGTTTGGTATTGTAAGTACCTGGCCTTCTATATGTCCGTCTGCCGGGGCAATTGTGTATAATTCGTCTGATGACTTTGTTCTAAAATATGTGTTGAAAAAGCCTAAGTAAAATATAAAAATCCAAAATAGAGCATATTTTATGGATATTTTTCTTTGTATTATCAAAATAATACTAATTAAGGTTAGTATAGCCGCACAAGTTATTTCAGCATCATGAAAAAATGCAAGAATTCCAATCATGAATATTACTGCGGTAATAAACATAACTGCATTTTTGCTTTGAAAGATTGAGGCAAGCTGTTCCCTAATCATAAGAAAATAATATCATAAAATTTATTGTTTCTTAAATATCCAGCGTCTTTTCTTTTTGCCTTCTTGTTTTGAACAATTTGTTATGCTTGTCTTGAATGCACTTGATGCAAGTACTTGTGTATACTGGTTTGATGTATGTGCCCAGTCAAATAAAATTACTCCGTTAGCATGTAATTTCCTTGTTTCATGTATTTGCTTGACAAGATCTTCGTTGGAGCCGCCCATAAATGTTACAAAAATCCCGGCATACAAGTCTGTTGATGGTGATTTTATTTCAACTACGTCTTGCATCATTGAGGCAACCATCTTGGGATCATATGTCAAAAACAGCGGAGTAAATCCGTTAACGTAGCTTCTTCTTGACCAGGTTCTCCAGTCTTGTTGTTTTGTATTTAGTGCGTTTTCGATGTCCGGAAATATTACAGTACTTATATATACATTTTTTTGCCTGCCAATAGTACCAATCTTTCTTACAAAGTTTGTTATATGTTCTCTTCTGTAATTTTCCCAATCTTTCCAAAGCATATCATCTACATATATTTCGGCAGGATCCGTTCCGTACATATCCTGAAAGTCGTGTCTGGCGTATTCTGTATACCCCCAACTTCCTGATATGGTTTTTGATACTGATTGAGGGTATCTTATGTAATCAAGGTTTATGCCATCGGGTTTGTAAGTGCAGATGATTTCTTCTATTAATTTTATAAGAAAATCGTGTACTGCCGGATTCGACGGGTCAAGAAAATATCCGTTGTGTTCGGATTTTGATCTTGTAGGGCCTTCATTATCCATTTCTGCCCTCGTTTTGTTACCCCATTCGGGATGTACGGCCAGAATGCTTTTTGGAGCATTCGTCGGCGGGGTGTTGCCAACATAGAATGATTGGAACCATATATGAACTTTTATTCCTCTTTTATGTGCCTCAGCTATCCATATTCTGAGGGGGTCAATACCTTTAAATTGTTCATTTTGCTCTGTAAATTCATATGAGGTCATTACTTTGCTCGGGTATATGGTTTTGCCGTGATAAAATGTTTCGAGAAATACATTGTTTATGCCTGTTCTTTGCATTTTATCGAGTGTTGATATTATCTGAGCCTCTGTTGTTTCAGTTGGTCTTATCCATACCCCTTTGACTTCATTTGGCATATTTGGTAAAACTGTTTCCATTGCAGAATTTGCCTCTTTTATAGCAAGTTCTGTGTATTTTTTTACGTTTTCCAGACTGTCATTGTCTCGTTTTGCTTCTTTTAGGTACTTCTGTGCTTCTGATATGTGGTTTGAGGATTCCCTCCACGCATAGTTTGGTGCTTTGCCTCTGTAAAAGTCAAGCATGCTTTTCGTTTCTTTTATTTTATCTTCAGCCTCATACATATAACTTTCAGATGTCGTGTAGGCATATATTGTATTTTCTGCCTCGTCTATATGAATTTTAGTTCCTATTGCAAGATTTTTGGTAATCCATGTTTTTGCACTGCCGTGTCCGCTGATAACAATACCATTTTCGGGGATAAATGAGTTTGCTCCGCTAAGAATTGTAACTACATTGTCCTGGACTATTGCTTCCGTACCGAATTCGTTTGTATTTGTTCTGTCTCCGAATTCGGGGGTGTATATTACAAGTTGATTTGCCCCTCTGCCGCCGGGAAAAGATATTCCTGTTTTGTTGTTTAACAGTGTTGGGTTTGTCACGCTTATTGGTCTTGAAGCTTCTGAGAATACCACCTCATTTTCGTTAAACTGCACAGGCTCATATACAGTCGCCGCAAAACAACTTGTTCCAAGTAGTAATATTAAAGCTGGTATATACTTCATTTGTTATTAATTTCCTGTGTAATATTCTGATGTTTCGTATTTTAATGATTTTATTTGTTCGGCTTTTTCCTGAGCTTTGGCATCCTTAGAGTTTAAAGAAACAGCCTTTTCATAATAATACTTTGCATTCTTTAAATCTGCAAATTTTTCATATATCGTTGCAATTTTTATAACGACATCGTAATATTGATCATATCCGTTATTGTATGCTATTTTGAAATATCTTAGGGCTCTTTTATAGTCGCTTCTTTTATAATAGAAATCCCCAAAGTAATAGTTTAGATACGGGTCGTATTTGTTTATATTAATACATCTGTTAAAATATGATTTGGCTAGTCTGTCAAGATGTTTTTCATCATAAGTTCTTGCAAGTTGTACGTTTGGGTATATTTCAACCGGGTATATTTTTGTCAGAATATAATATTTCCCCATTGCTGTGCTTAGGTATTTGTTTTCTTTCGTTTCTTTGTATTTTGCGTAATATCCGTCAGCTTCAGCCATTATTTTGTCGGGGTTGAGAACAGAATAATCTATTGTGTTATCTTCATACTTAACAGTAGCCTTCTGTACGGCATGTACGGAAAGGCTACTAACTAATAAGACTATTAATATGTATATAAACTTCTTACAGATCATTTACGCTTGGTGTCGGACTGATTGAGTGATTCATGAATGTATGATGATCAAGTGCAGGATCAAAATATGTAAAGATGTTTCTTACAAATTTTGAAAAAGGGTTGCTTGCTTCATATTCTCTTTCTGCAGACATTGCATAATGCTCGCCATTCAAATTTGCTTTACTTGCTTGTACGATTTCTGCGGTATCCTTTGAATGACCATGGCCATACAAATATTTGTATGAAGATGATTCCTCAACAGAAATAGTAGCAAATGCCGGTAATGCTATAAATGCTGCGATTAATAATAAAACTTTTGATTTCATATCTACCTCGTTCTTATCCTCAATATTACTATATTATATTTTTATTTTAGTTTCATATACTATTTGTATGATTTTACAATAATTTCTTCCAATTTGGCAAGTAGTTCATCTTCGGGAACACGCGCAATGATTTCACCCTTTTTAAAAATGTACCCTTCATTGATTCCTCCCGCAATACCAAAGTCGGCATGACGCGCTTCACCAGGTCCATTCACCGCACAACCCATAGTTGCTATAGTGATTGGTTTGTCAAAGTTTTTGAATTTTTCTTCAACTTTTTTTGCTAAGTTTATTAAGTTTATTTGCGTCCTCCCGCAAGTTGGACATGATATAAAGTTAACCCCTCTTTTTCTGAGTCCTAATCCTTTCAGAATGTCATAGCCGGCATGGACTTCTTCAACGGGTGCTTCTGTCAGGGAAACTCTTATGGTATCTCCTATGCCTTCGGCCAGCAACGTTCCAAGTCCGATAGAAGATTTGATAAGGCCTTGTCTTAAGGTGCCGGCTTCTGTCACTCCAAGGTGCAGCGGATATGGAATTTTTTCTGCTATTGATCTGTATGCTTCTATTGTTGTCATGACATCTGAAGATTTTAGGGATACTTTTATCAGGTCAAAATCCAAGTCTTCAAGAATTTTAATATGTTTTAATGCACTTTGTACCATTTTTTCGTGCAGAGGCATATTTGAATCCAACAACTCTTTTTCTAATGAGCCTGCATTAACCCCTATTCTGATTGGAATGTTTTGTTGTTTTGCTAACGTAACAACCTTTTCAACATTTTCTCTTTTGCCTATGTTTCCAGGATTAAGTCTCAGTGCATTTATACCGTTATTTATGCATTGTATGGCCAATCTGTAATCAAAATGTATATCTGCAACAAGCGGTACCGGTGAATTTTTAACTATATCTTTTATTGCAGCTGCAGCGTCTTTGTTCAGAACAGCAAGTCTTACTATTTCACATCCGGCATCAGCAAGCTCTTTTATTTGAGATACTGTTGCATTCACATCTCTGGTATCGGTATTGCACATTGATTGTACGCTGATTTGTGCATCACCGCCTATTTTTATATCTCCAATTTGTATTTGTTTTGATTTTCTTCTCATATCAAAATTATATCATAAAATCTCGTTTAACTAAAGTTTATGTTTGCTTGTGTAAATAATCTTGTAAAGAACGATTTGCATGGTATAATGAGGCAAAAAGGAGTTTTATATGAGAGTAGCTGTAATATCAGACATTCATGCAAATTTAACGGCTTTACAGGCAGTTTTGAAGGATATAGAATCTGAGAATTGTGATAAAATTCTGTGTCTTGGAGACTATGTTCTTGCCGGGCCTCAGCCAAAAGAGACTATTGATTTTGTAAGAAATCAAGATTGGATTGCAATACAAGGCAATACGGACAAACTTATTGCTGAGTACGGTGCAGAGATTTTGGCTATGATGCAGGAAAATTACCCGATAATGGCAAACGCAATTGTCGAAGATGTAAAAGAACTTTCAGATGATGATAAGGAGTTTTTGGCAGGTTTGCCTGAAGGTTTGCTTCTTAATTTTGAGGGGGTAAATGTTCTTATGGTGCACGGTTCACCTAGGGCCAATAATGAGAATATAATGCCAAATATGCCGTTGGAAGTTGTTGAAGAAGTAATTAACGGTGTTGATGCGGATTTGATTTTGTGCGGACATACTCATATTCCTTGCGGATATCAAACAAACAGTAAGCAAACTGTTGTTAACGTTGGAAGTGTAGGAAGACCGATGACACAAAATCCTTTAGCTTGTTATGCTTTGATTGATTTTAACGACGGAGTTTTTGCAGTAAAGCACAAATTTGTTGATTATGACAAAAATGCAGCAGCTCAATTAATTGTTAATCGCGGTTTTGGTGGAGCCGAAAAGCTTGCGGAACTACTGATTAATCCTGTATCAAGACACGTATAGTTGTCAAAAATATTTTTGTGGTATAGTGTGTTTGTAGAGGATTATATGGACATAGATAAAGCCAAACTTATTTCCTGTATAAAGAAATTATCCGAACCAAAGATTTTGGTTGTGGGAGATTTGGCTATTGATGAAATGATATACGGTGATGCTGAACGTATTTCTCGTGAAGCTCCTGTGTTGATTCTTCAGCATACAAAGACGAAACTTATTCTGGGTGCGGCATCGAACGCCGCGCACAATGCTGCAACACTAAATGGCGGTAAAGTCGGAGTGATTGGAGTCTGTGGTGATGATTATCAATCAGGTCAACTGATTGAAACTCTTGATGCTGCAGGTATTGATTCAAAATATTTGGTAAAAGATTCTGCGAGAAAAACCACTACAAAAACCCGGATATCAGGATCTATCACAACATCTATTACACAGCAAATAGTGCGTATTGACAGGCAAACTAAAGCTCCTGTTTCAAAAGAAACTGAAGAAAAGATTATTTCAAATTTGGAGAAGGCTATACCAAATTATGATGCGGTTATACTTTCGAATTATCATATCGGAACGCTTACGAAAAGAGTTATTGATACAACAATATCATTGGCAAACAAGTTTAACAAAATAGTTGTTGTTGATGCTCAGAAGGATTTAGGAAGCTATAAGAACATTACATCAATGACTCCAAACCTGCCGGATACAGAAAATTCCGTCGGGTTTGAACTACGTGCAGAAATCGATTTACAAAAAGCCGGCAGTAAGCTTCTTGAAGAAACAAAAGCGGGTGCGATACTGATTACATGCGGCGCCGATGGTATGTATGTGACCGAGCCTAAGAATAAGTATACAAAAATTCCTGTATTTAACAAGTCAGAGGTATTTGATGTTACAGGTGCCGGTGATACGGTTACTGCGGTTTATACCTTAGCTCTTGCCTCAGGTGCAGATTATGTTTATTCCGCAATTATCGGTAATATCGCTGCAAGTCTTGTCGTTAAGCAATTTGGCTGTGCTACAACGACTATTGATGAGCTGCTTGAGGCTGCTCAAAATTTATAGGAGAGATTTATGAATAAAATTGTTGAAATTTTTCGAAAAATCAAGATTGTTGATTTTATCATTATAATAGGTTTAATTTTAGCCCTGATTGTCGGTTTTTTTACGTTTATGCATTTTAGGCAGACTGCAGACCGTCAGATAGAAGCGGTTTCTAAAATCAGATTTCAGGTATTTATACGCGGGGTTACGATAACAGGGGATACAATTCCTGTTGTTAAGGGGCAAAAAACCTTTATAAGTATAAGAAATGTTCCGTATTCAGATTTGGATGTCGTAGATGTGGTAGCAGACAGAAAGAAAACTGTCTTGCCAACATTCAATTCCAAAAAGATTGTGGTTGTTGAGGATGTATCTCAGGCAGATCTTTATGACGTTGTTGTAACGTTAGAGGACTCTGCTAAGATTACAAAAGACGGAGCTGTTGTTGGCGGAAATAAAATTAAAATGGGCTTACCAATTACTTTGGAGGGTAAAGATTACCGATTCAACGGAATAGTATCCAGCCTTAAAATAGTTCCTGATTCACATGAAGTTATGAATAATCAAAGCACAACATACGATGTTCAGTAATATACTTTTTAAAATTCAAGATAAAACTAAATACTTATATGAAAATAGTATATTTTTGCAGAACATAGATTTCTTTATTCTGTGTTCAATACTTCTTGTGTTTGTGGTTTCAACTTTTATGCAGTCTGATTATATCGGATTTGTAGCTTTCGTTACTATGTTTTTGACTTTTGTCAAACTTCTTACAAAAAGTGGAGAGCGCTTTTCTTTTAATACCTTTGAAATATTTATTCTAGTATATTTTATGTTGGTAATTGTAAGCTTGGCGGGTTCTACTCTTTTTTCTTTAAGTCTTAAAGGTTTTATGAAAACCTTTATATACATTGGGTTTTATTTTTCAGTCGCTCATTATTTGAAGAATAACAAAGGTAAAATTTCTATAATCTTTGCAGTTATATCGGGTTGTATTTGTTTTGAAAGCATTATGGCTTTCTTGCAAAATTTTGCTCACGTTGAAGCTATTTCTACTTGGCAGGATACAACAGGGCTCAATCCAGAAGAAATTATGACAAGAGTTTACGGCACGTTGAAACCATATAATCCAAACTTGCTGGGCGGATATTTTGTTGTCGGAATTCCGGCAGTACTTGGATTTTGTGCTTATCTTCTAAATAAAAAAGAATATAAGTATTCGCTGTTTGCAGGCTTTGTCGGATTGCTTTCAATAGTATCCTTATTTCTAACTGGTTGTCGTGGGGCATATTTGGCGTTGTTAACTATTTTGCTTGGAACATTTTTGATATCTGCAAAATTCTTTTGGGCTGATTATAAAAAGTGGTATCTTTCTTTTGTAGGGTTTGCATTTTGTGCATTTACGTTTGCTTTGATATTTATTACGTCTTTAAGGGCAAGGTTTATTTCTATATTTGCGATGAGAGATGATTCTTCAAATTCGTTCAGATTTAATGTTTATCAATCTTCTGTTAAGATGTTTATGGATAATTGGCTTTTGGGAATTGGTGTCGGAAATAAGAATTTCAGAGAGATATACGGATTGTACATGAAAACAGGGTTTGACGCCTT